>VBGQ01000029.1 GCA_005882055.1 Chloroflexota bacterium | reverse complement strand
GGAGCGGTAGGTCTCGTCCCAACGAGCAGCCGTACTTCCCTGCGGAGGCCGTTGTTCCATGCTCAGCTCAGCCGATGCTCCTGGCTGACCTGGACGAGCATCTCCCACGCGACGTCCGCCGCGCCGATGGTCAGGATCAGCACACTCGCAGCGAGCAGGATGACGATGCGCGCGTCGGCAGCGGTATAGAACACGATGGCGACCCACGCGATCACGAGGTCCGCCGCGACCGTCCAACCCACCCTTCGAACGATGGGAAGCCGCTGGCGCCATCGGTGCTGCACCCGGAGCGAGACGTATAGGCCGCGCACCGTGCGGACGAGGCCGATCCCCGCCACCGCTCCCAACCCGATGGCGATGCCGTGCGGCTCCGGATCGGCGATCAGCAGGATCAGTGAGACGATCAGGACGTAGATCAGGTTGGAGAAGGCCAATCCTGCTCGGGCGCGAAGGTCAGGCCGCTCCTGGGCGGCAATCGCCGAAAGGTTGATGGAGACGCCCACGAACAGGAGCCCAAGCAGCGCGGCGGATGCGCCGGCGGCGGCCAGATAGAAGTCATGCCAGCCGATGATCGCTGCCGAGAACGCCGCCTGGCTCATGCGTGGTCAGCGCAGGGCGACGACGTTGGTTGCCTGCACGGGTCGCGTCAGACCCTTGAGGGTCAGCTCGCCGATGTCTTCGGATTCCACGATGCCCTCGATCATCATCTGGGCCCGCGGGCTCAGCAGGATCTGCCCGGCCTGGGCCTGGCTGCTCAGGCGCGACGCGAGGATGGTGACGTTTCCGATGGCCCCGTAGTCGTGCCGGCCTTCGAAACCGATGCGTCCAAGGGTCGCGTACCCGACAGCGATGCCGACCCCAAAGCCAAGCTCGTAGCCGCGGTGATGCCAGAGGCTCGAGAGCTCGACGAACCGATCGCGCATCGCCACCGCCATGCGAACCGCACGCTCGACGTGATCCTCCTGGGGGACGGGATCGTTGAAGAAGATCATCACCCCGTCGCCCGCGAAGTGCTCGAGCGTCCCGCCGTGCTCGACGATGGCCCCTCCCATCATGCGGTGGTACTCGGCCAGGAGGCCAAAGATCTCCTCCGGATCCGCCTGCTCCGCGAAGGCGGTGAACCCGCGCAGGTCGCAGAACGCGACGGTGATCTCACGCCGATGGCCCGATAGCAGCTGCTCGCCTTCGGGTGAAGAGACCAGCGCGGCGACCTGAGGCGAGAGGAATCGGCTCAGCTCCTGCTTCTGCCGCTCGATCGTCCGGTTCAGCGCCGTCTGGCGTTCCAGCGATTCCTGCTCGAGGTCGTGCAGCCGTTTGGCAGCCAGGGATGCGTCGATGCGCGCGGCCAGGATGGCGGGATTGATGGGCTTGGTGAGGTAATCGGTCGCTCCCAGCTCGATGCAGCGGACCACGCTGTCGAGCTCCTCGACGCTCGACACAACCAGCAACGTCGATGTGACCGGGATTCGCCGCGAGCACCGCCAGGCCGTCCGCCCCGTTCTCCGCCTGCAGGACCTCGAGCCCGAGCGTCTCGAGCCGTTTCTTGAGCAGCTGCCGATTGACCGGACTGTCGTCGACCACGAGCGCCATGCCGCCGTCCGTCATTCGGGTTGCTCCCCCATCCATGCCTGAAATGCTGCCTTGACGCGATTCCATTCCACCTGCACGGCGTCGGCCTGTGCGCGGACTCCTGCATCCAATGCGCCGGTTCGTCCCGCCATCTCGAGCGCCCGCGAGGCCTCGGCGAGCTGCATGGCGCCAACCGTGGCGCTGCTCGATTTCAGGGTATGTGCGGGCCTGATGAGGGCCTCCGCGTCGTTGGCGGCGACTGCCTCCTCGATCCCCTCGAGCTGGACCGGCGCATCCGCCAGATAGGTTTCGATCAAGTCGCGGACGAAGGCTGGGTCGTCGCCGGTCGTCTCCTTGAGCTCGTTCAGGACCGCCTCGTCGAGCGCCGGTGCGTCAGCGTCCGGCATGGGCCTTCACCTTCTTGGACCTACGGCGTGGGCGGGCGCTGGTCGCGGTCCATGCCCGATCGAGCGCGGCGGTGAGGTCCGCCGGCCGAATCGGCTTGCTGATGTAGTCGTCCATGCCGGCCGCCAGGTACGTCTCACGGTCCCCCGCCATGGCATTTGCAGTCATGGCCACGATTCGCAGTCGCCGATCCGGCCAGCGCTTTCGGATCCTGCGCGTGGCCTCAAGGCCGTCGAGCTCGGGCATCTGGACGTCCATCAGCACGGTGTCGAAGTCGCCGTCCGCGAGGGCGTCGATGGCCTGCTGGCCGTCATTCGCGATGGTTGCTTCGTAGCCCTGCTGCATCAGCAGCCGCAGGGCGAGCTTCTGGTTCACCGCGTTGTCTTCGGCGAGAAGGATGCGCAATGGATGCCGCTTGCCGGGCGGAGCATCGGATGCGGCGGAAGGCGCCGGCGGGGGGACGGGCTGCGCGACGACCGCGCCGAGCAGCACGGTGGCGATCGTGTCGTGCAGGGCGGACGGCTTGACCGGCTTGGCCAGCCAGCCCGCGACGCCAGCCTCTTCCCGGTCGCGCACGCCAATGGAGGAGAGGATGACGACCGGCGGCGGGACGGTCGTCCCGTTGGTCTGGCGCAGCCGCGCGGCGAAGTCGAGCCCGTCCATCTCCGGCATCAGCAGGTCCGAGAGCACGATGTCGAATCGCTGACCGCTGGTGATCCAATCGAGCGCTTGTGACGGCGATTCCGTCTCGCGCGGGACCAGGCCCCAACGCGCCGTCTGCGCCACGAGGATGCGCCGGTTCGTCGCATTGTCATCGACGATCAGCACCGTTCGGCCGCTCAGATCCGCCTCGATGCGCTTGGGTCGCGCCGCTGCCACGCCGTCGGGTCGTCCAACCGGCATGCGCACCGCCAGGTGGAACGAGCTGCCTTCGCCTGCCACCCCGCTGCTTTGTGCAGTGAGCGTCCCGTTCATCAGCTCGGCCAACCGCCGGCTGATGGCGAGTCCCAGTCCTGTGCCGCCGTATCGGCGCGCGATGGAAGCGTCAACCTGGCTGAAGGACTGGAAGAGGCGGTCCATGGCAGCCGCCGGGATGCCGATGCCGGTGTCTCGCACCTCGACGCGGATCTCCCAGGTCGCCGGCGTCCTCCGCGTTCCGGGGTGGATCTCCGAGCCACCAACCGTGACCAGGACCTCACCCTCCTGGGTGAACTTCACAGCGTTCGAGAGCAGGTTCAGCACGACCTGGCGGAGCCGCCCGGCATCCCCGATGAGCGTGGCGGGCAGGTCCTCATCAATCGAGTAGACCAGCTCGAGACCCTTCTTGGCGGCGGCCGGCGCGAGGATGTCGAGCGATGCTTCCACGGCGTCCCGAAGGACGAACGGGATCTTCTCCAACTCGACCCGGCCCGCCTCGATCTTCGAGAAATCAAGAACGTCGTTGATGATCGTGAGCAGAGCATCGCCGGAGGTGCGGATCGTCTCCGCGAAATCGCGCTGCTCCTCGTTGAGCGGCGTATCGATCAGCAGCCCGCTCATGCCGATCACAGCGTTGAGCGGCGTGCGGATCTCGTGGCTCATCGCTGCCAGGAACGAGCTCTTGGCCTCGTTCGCCTGCTCGGCCGACTTTCTCGCGTCCTGGGCCTCCTCGAAGAGTCGGGCGTTCTGCACCGCAATCGCCGCCTGCTGGGATAGACCGATGAGGAAGTTGAGGTCCGCGTTCGTGAATGCCTCGACCGAGCTTGACCGCCAAACGGCCAGCACGCCACCGACTTCGCCGCGCACGATGAGCGGCGCGGCCATAAGGCGATCCTCGCCGTCACCCTCGGTGCCGGGGATGGTGATCACCCGCGGATCCGCGGGAGCGTCGTTCACGAATTCCGCCCGCCCCGTGTTGATGATGTCGCCCAAGACGCCCACGCCCCGACCCAGCGGGAAGTTCTCCACGGCGCTGGCGAGCTCTCCAACGGCGACCTCGGCGTGGAAGACATCCGGATCCTCGCTGCGCAGGTAGACGACACTCGAGTCCGATGCCAGGAGGCTCCGCGCACGCTCAGCGATCATTTGCAGCACCGCCCGGACCTCGAGGGTGGCGGAGATCTCGCGACCAACATCGGCCAGCGCGGCCATCTGGTCGGCGCGCTGCCGCGTTTCGTTGTAGAGGCGAGCGTTCTGAACCGCGACTCCGACATTGGCGGCGACGGTCGCGAGCAGCCGCGCATCGGCCTCGCCGAAGCGCCCTTCTTCCTTGATGCTTTGCACGCTGATTGCGCCGATCGCCTTGTCGCCCACCAGGATTGGTACGCCCAGATAGGATCGCGCCCTCGTACCGATCAGCGCCACTCCCAAGCGGTCGAAGTCCGCGTCGCGGTTCATGAGGACCGGTTCGCGGTCCCGGATGATCCGCGAGGCAATCCCCTGCCCAAGCGGAATGGGATCCGGTGGCGTTGAACTCCCGGCCTCGCAGAAGTACGGAAAATGGAGCATCGACGTCTCCTCGTTGAGGAGACCGATATATGTGATGTCCGACTCGAAGGCCTCGCGCAGCTTGTCCCCAACGATCGAGATCAGGGGATCGATCTCGAGCTGCGTGGTCAATGCCTCGCCGACGCTGTTGATGGTGGCCAACTCCGACACGCGCTTGCGTGTCTCGTCGATGAGATACCCCGTCTTCAGCGCCACGCTCAGACTGGCGGCCAGGGTCGTGAGCAGCGAGACATCGCGCTCGCTGAAAGCTTCTTCGCGATCGAGATTTTGCAGCGAGATGCAGCCCAGGATCTCGTCGCCCACCAACAGCGGAGCGAAAACGGCCGACTTTGCCGCTTCGCCATAGATCTGCGAGGGCTGACCCATCGCTGCCGCCTGGCGCGTCAGGTCTCGCTGGACGAGCAGCGGTTGGCGCGTCTCCATCACGTGCCGCCTGAAGCCGATGATCGGGCGCGCTTCATCGGGGAATCGCGCTCCTCGCTCGATGGAGAAGGGGAAGCGCATCACATCCGCCCTCTGGTCGAAGACGGCGATGTCCACAACTTGCGTATCGAACACGTCACTCGCGCGCTCCCCGACGAGCTCGTACATCGCCTGCGGCTCGAGCTGCGCCGCGAGCCCACGCTGCACGTCGTTGACGATCGCCAGCTCGGCGGCACGTCGATCCGCCTCCGCGAGCAGCCGCTTCGTCTCGTCGAAGAGCCGCACATTCTCGAGCGCGACGCTCAGGCTCCCCCCGATCGTCGTCAGAAGCCGGACGTCAGCATCGCTGAACGCATCCTCGTGCTCGAGGTTCTCGATCAGGAGGATGCCGGTCACGTCGCCGCTCGCCATGATCGGGACGAAGAGGGCTGACTTCGCCAGCTCACCCGCCACGATTGCGGGCTGTCCGGCCTCTGCCGCCCGGGCCGACAGATCGCGGTTGACGAGAACCGGCGCTTTCGTTTCGACGACCTGTCGTCTGAAGCCGATCAGCTGCATTGGCTCGGCCGGCAGCCGTTCGCCCCGCTCAACGGTGTACATGAAGCTGATGATCCCGGTGCTTCGGTCATAGCTCTCGATGTCGACGCCGTGGACGTCGAAGATCTCCGTGATCTTGTCGCCCACCAGGTCGTACATCGCCTGTCGGTCGAGACGCTCGGCGAGTCCCTGCTGGACGCTGTTGATGATCGCCAGCTCAGCAGCACGCGCGTCCGTCTCTGACAGGAGGCGCTTGGTCTCGTCGAAAAGCCGGGCGTTTTCGAGCGCAACGCTGAGGCTGCTGGCCAGCGTCATGAGCAGGCGGACATCCGCGTCGGAGAATGCGTCCTCGTGGTCCAGGTTCTGGAGCGAGATCACGCCTCGAGCCTGCTCGCCGACGACGAGCGGCGCCCAGAGCCCGGATTCGGCAGCTTCGCCGACAAGGGGTGTTGTATCGCCGAAGGGTGCGAGCTCCTCCAGACGACTCGCGAGGAAGGGACGGCGGGTTTCCATCACCTTGACACGGACGCCCACAGTTGCCGAGCCGACCACGGGGCCGCTCCGCAGCTGGATCGGCTCATCCGGGAAGCGAACGCCGCGCTCGATCATGTACGGGAAGCGCATGATGTCTGCCTCGCGGTCGTAGATGCCGATGTCGACGACCTGGGCGTCGAAGATCTCCTGGATCTTGTCGCCCACCAGGTCGTACATGCCCTGCATGTCGAGCTTCTCGGCGAGGCCACGCTGCACCTCATTGATCAGCGCCAGCTCGGCGGCGCGCTCGTCGGTCTCGGCCTTCTGGCGCTTGGTCTCGTCGAACAGGCGGGCGTTATCCAGCGCGACGCTCAGGCTGCTGGCGAGCGTCATGAGCAACCGGACGTTGGCATCAGAGAACGCGTCTTCGTGGTCCAGGTTCTGCAGAGAGATGACGCCGCGAGCCTCGCCACCCGTGACCAGGGGCGCGTAGACCGCGGACTTGGGCATCTCCCCAGAGACAACCCCTGCCTGGCCGTACTGCTGAACGGCTTGGAGGACGTCCCGGTTAAAGACCAGGGGTTCGCGCGATTCGACCACCGCCCGCCGTGGACCGATGAACGGCATGGCCTCATTCGGAAACCGCACGCCGCGCTCGATCGTGTAGGAGAACTGGAACGCGTTGCTCGCCTTGTCATAGATCGCGATGTCCACGACCTGCGCGTCGAAGATCTCCTGGATCTTGTCCCCAACGAGGTCATACATGGACTGCATGTCCAGGTTCTCGACGAGGCCCTCCTGGACGCTGTTGATGATCGCCAGCTCCGCGGCCCGTTCGTCGGCTTCCCCCTTCTGGCGTTTGGTCTCGTTGAAGAGACGAGCGTTCTCGAGAGCCACGCCCATGCTCGACGCAACGGTCGTCACCAGCCGCTCGTCGGCCCCTGAATATGCGTTGCGCTGATAGTCACCCACCACAAGGATGCCGATCGCGTCGTTGCCCACCAGGATCGGCGCGCCGAGCCAGGACTCGGTCAGCGCGGCATCGCCAAGCTCCTCTTCATATGTCCCTCCGGTGATCGTGGCGCGTCGACGCTGCTCGGCAAGGCTGGCAAGCCGGAGTGGTTGTCGCGTGGTCAGGACCCGCGAGGCCAATCCATCGCCAAGCTCGATCGGCGCCCGGTGAAGGCGTCGCCCGCGATCAAGCTCGAATGGATACGAGACCACGTTCGTCGACTTGTCATACAGGCCGATGTACATGGACGGCGCTCGGAAGATGGCCGCGAGGCGATCGCCGACTAGCTCGATGATTCCGTCGAAGTCGAGCTGCTCGGCGAGTGCAGATCCGATCTCGTTGATGACGGCGAGCTCGGCGTTGCGCTGCTCGGTCTCAGCGAGGAGCCTCTTCGTCTCATCGAACAGGCGCGCGTTCTCGAGCGCCACACCCATGCTCGAAGCCAAGGTGCCAAGCAGGCGCTCATCTGCATCGGTATAGGCGTGCGGCCGAACGCTCTGGAGGGCGATTACTCCCAACACCCGCTCGGCGGCCAGGATTGGGACTCCCAGCCACGACTGCGCAGGGACGGAGTCGGTGATGGCACCGTGGGCAAAGATCTCCTCCTCCGTCGTCAGCAATAACGAGCGCCGCTGCCGGATCACCTGGGAGGTCAAGCCTGGCCCAAGTTCATACTCGTCAATGGCCTGCCGCACGCCAGCCGCGATGTCGTAGGGGAATCGCAGGATGTTGGTCGCCTCGTCGTAGAGCGCCACGTACATGTCCGGCGACTCGAACATGGCCCGCACACGCTCACCGACCAGGTCGATGATCGATTGGAAGTCGAGCTGTTTAGCCAGGGCCGCGCCGATCTCGTTGACGATCGCCAGCTCTGCGTTGCGTTGGCGCGTCTCCTCGATGGCTCGCGCACGCGTGAGTGCAGATGCCACGTGTTGGCCCACGAAGGTCAGGAGGTCGAGGTCACCCGGCGCGTACCGTCGATCCTCCCGGTAGCTCTGGACGGCAATAACGCCAATGGATCGGCCGTCGGCTTTCAGCGGAACGCCGAGCCACTCGACCGCGAACGCCCCAACCTCCTCGATCTCACCCTGCGCGATGAGCTCACGCCCGCGCTTCGCGTCCCAGAACTGGGGCACGCCGTGTCGCAGCAGGTACGCGGTTGAGCCACGGGCCCAACCCTCACCGAACGGACTCCACACGCTGGGATCGGGTGGGTCTGGATCGGCCTCGTCTTGGAAGTACGGGAAGTTGATCGCCTGACGATCTTCGTCGTACAGCGCGATATAGAAGTTGTCCGCGTACATGAGGGTGCCGACGATTTCGTGGATCGCTGCATAGAAC
>VBGQ01000243.1 GCA_005882055.1 Chloroflexota bacterium | reverse complement strand
GACCGTGCTCCTTGCGTTTCTTTCCTTTCGGCAATGGACTCTCCCTGTAAGAGGCCGCGATCCTCGCACGGGCGCTGGAGCGCCGTGTCCTGCGGCGATGGAAACGTCAGGCGATGGGAATGTCAACCCAGAAGGTGCTGCCCTTCCCCTCGTCGCTGTCCACTCCCACTATTCCGTTGTGCGCCTCGGCGATGTGTCGCACGATCGCCAGGCCCAGGCCGGCGCTCCCCGTGCGGAGCTCCGAGCCGACCGTGTCGGAGGAGCGAGCGCGCGACCGATCGACCTTGTAGAAGCGTTCGAAGATGCGCGGCAGGTGGCTGGCGGGGATCCCAGTGCCCTCGTCCCGGACCGCGAATCGAACATATCCCGCGCGCGTCTCCCACCCCACCCATACGGTCCCTTGCGGGTGGCTGAACTTGATCGCGTTATGCACCAGGTTGACGAGGGCCTGCTCAAGCCGGGCAGGATCCGCCGCCGCACGGGTCGTGGAGTCGGGACCACCCGGTCCCGGGGTCTCCTCCAGCCGGATTCTGTTGCGCTCTGCCAACGGGCGCATCCGCTCGATGACCGATGCGACGACCTCGCGTGGCTGTGTGGCCTCCACGCGCAGCTGTACCTCGCCCGACTCAATCATCGAGAGCTCGAGCAGCTCGTCCACGAGCTGGGCGAGATGATCGACCTCGCGCTCGATCTGCCCGGCAAAGTCGCGTGCGGTCACGAGGTCGTCGACTGCGCCGCCCGAGAGCGTTTCGGCGATCAGCTTGATCGAGGAGAGCGGCGTCCGGAGCTCGTGGCTGATGTTGGCGATGAAGTCACGTCGCACCTGCTCAACGCGGCGCACGCTGGTCACGTCGTGCAAGACCAGCAAGAGCCCGTCGCCGCGCAGGGGCAGCGCATCGACCTGGAATGCGCGGCTGCCCAGGTGCCCCAGCCGCACCTCGCCCTGGCGCGACGTGCGCCGTTCCAGCGCTTCACGCGCGACTCCGTCCAGCGCCACCGACCCGAATGCAGCGATGAGGCTCATGCCGGTCAGGTCGCCGCTCGTGCGCTCTGCCAATCTCGCCGCCGTGGAGCCAGCGCGCGTGATCCGGCCAGCCGCGCCCGGGCCAGCGCCGGATGCCGGCTCGTCGACGCGCGAGGTCTCGGGCCGGACCGTCATGCAGCACCCGGGGGCGCGAACGCGTAGCCCACGCCGCGGACCGTGCGGAAGTAGTTGTGGCCGCCAACCGCCCGCAGCTCGGAACGCAGCCAGCTGACGTGGACGTCGACGGTCCGGCCGTCGCCCACGTAGTCGTAGCCCCAGATGCGCGTCAGCAGTTGGTCGCGGGTGAAGATGCGTCCGGGGTGGCCGGCCAGGTAGGCGAGCAGCTCGAACTCCTTGGTCGTGACGTGCACCGCGCTCCCGTCGATTCGCAATTCCCGACGCTCGCGGTCGATCTCGATGGGCCCGACCGTCAGCGGCGCCGCTACCCCATCCGGATCTGCAGCGTGCCGGCGGTCACGACGTAGCACCGCCTCGATGCGCGCCAGCAGCTCCGGCCTCGAGAACGGCTTGGGGACGTAGTCGTCCGCGCCCACCTTGAGGCCTACCACCCGGTCGATCTCCTCGCCCTTAGCGGACAGGATGATGACCGGGGTGTCGATCCCCTCCCGCCGGAGCGTGCGCAGGACCTCGACGCCGCTCATTCCCGGCAGCATGACATCGAGCAGGATCAGGTCGAGGCGCTGCGCGCGGGCGATGGCCAGCGCGTTCTCGCCGTCCGCGGCGGTGACTGGCTCGTACCCCTCGCGGGAGAGGTTGAAGACCAGCGCCTGGCGCAGCGTCCGGTCGTCCTCGACCACCAGGAGCTTTCGACGCATGGCGCCCATCGGCTAGGTGTTCAGATCCTCGACCTTACCGGTGGCCAGGTAGACGACGTCCTCTCCGATGTTTGTCACGCGGTCCCCCAGGCGCTCAAGGTGGTGCGCGGCGAAGAGCTGGTGAGTGGCCTGCCGCGCGCGTTCCGGACTCTGCTCCATTAGCGCAATTGCGGCCTCGTAGACCTCCGAGTACAGATGGTCGATCTCGTCGTCCCGGGCGCAGACCGCGCGCGCCTCCTCTTCCGAGATATCGACGAGCGCCCGCATTGCCGCTCGCAGCTGCTCTCGGCAGACCTGCGCCATGCGCGGGATCTGCGGGAAGATCGGCGTCTCGGGCTCCGATGCCATCTGTTGTGCGAGCTTCGCGATGTTGACCGCGTAGTCACCCATGCGCTCGAGCTCGGCCGCCGCGTGGTGCAGGCCCAGCAGGATCCTGACGTCGCGCGCCATCGGCTGCTGGGTGGCGATCATGGTGGTGATCTCCGCGTTCACGCGACGCTGCAGCTCATTGGTCTCGGCATCCTCCCAGCGGACCTTGTCAGCAAGGTCCACGTCCCGATCCACGAGGGCGCGCTCGGCGCGCTCCAGGGCGTCGACCACGCGCCCACCGAGGCGCAGCACGTCGTCGCGCAGCGCGTCGAGCTCATCGTCGAAGGTAGGACGCAGGGAGCGGCGCACGGGCCCCTGGTCGCCGGGAAACTGCGTGACCGGCTCTGGATCCATCAGCCGAACCGCCCGGTGATGTAGTCCTCGGTGAGCTTGTTGCGCGGGTTGGTGAAGATCTCCGCGGTCGTGCCGCTCTCGACC
>VBGQ01000028.1 GCA_005882055.1 Chloroflexota bacterium | reverse complement strand
CGTGGTCGCAATCTGGGCTCTCGGCCGACGCTTTGGCGAAGGCGTCGGGCTCGCTGCGGCCGCCTGGGCGGCCGGATCGCTGTGGCTGATCTGCATCAGCCGCGACGGCATGCGCAACATCCTCGTGCCACTCCTGGACGCCCTGGCGATGCTCGCCCTCCTCGCCTGGGCGGATCGCCCCACGCGCATGCGCGCCTCGACAGCCGGTGCCCTCACAGCCCTGGCAGCGCTCTACACCTACCAGCCGCTCAAGCTCCTCCCGGTCCTGCTGATCCTCTGGCTGCTCTGGCTGCGCCACGTCGACCGCGACCGATATCTGCACCTCCGCTCGGTGGGCAGGTGGTTCCTAATGGCCTTCGCCGCGGTCGCGCTGCCGATGGCCATCGCGGCCGCCAGTGACCCGTCCGCGTACTTCGGCCGCGCGATCGGGGTCACCCCACTCGCCTCCGGGCAAGGCGGCGTGAACATGGTCGACCACGTCGTGCGAACGCTGGGCATGTTCGCCATCACCGGCGACCCCAACCCGCGGCATGACGTGGCCGGCCTCCCGCTGCTCGGGTGGCCGATCACCGCCGTGGCGGCCCTGGGCCTGCTTCGACTCTGGCGCGATCGGCGGACGCCCAGGGCGTCACTCGTCCTGATCGCCCTGCCGATCTTCATGCTGCCCCCGCTGATCGCGACCGAAGGCGGCGCACCCCACTTCCTGCGGTCCCTTGGCCTGGCTGCCCCGCTGGGCGTGACGATTGGGGTGGGCCTTGCCGAGCTCGTGCGACTGATCGGCGAGCGATTCGAGGACCGATGGCGCTTCCGCGCACGCGTTGCGGCGACCACGCTCGCTGCTGCCGGCCTGCTGGGCCTAGGGATCGGGAGCGGCGCGGCGTACCTCCAGAGGCCGGTGGCCGATCGATACGACGCCTATCGGTACGACCTGGTGGCGATGGCCGCCGCCGCTCAACCCACGGATGCGGTGATCCTCGACGACTACGACGCCGATGTCGCCCGTTTCCTGGACGCCCGGTCCCTACCGACGATCATCGCGCCAGGCTCGACGATCCCGGCCCCGGCCACCTACAGGAGCGTTCTCGCGACAAGCCGCGACGACCTCATTCGCGCCCTGAGGAAGAGTGTCGGAGAAGAGATCACCGTGATCGCGCGGCACCCGAACGGTCGCCCGAGCGTGTATTCGGCCATGCCGTGACCATCGACCGCCCCAACGGCCCGAGTACCATGGCTCTCACGACCCGAGCCCTCGATTGGCCCAACGAGGAATGCATTGATGCCCGCACCCGCCTCCTCTCGGCACTGGCCGCTGTGGCGCGCCGCCATCGGTCTGGCATTGGTCTTCCTGCTGGCAGCCTGTGCCGGGACGTCAGCCACGCCCACACCGGTGGCCACGCCCACGGTCTCGTCCGGCCCATCGAATGCCGCAACCACTTCGGCGAGTGGCGGCACGTTCTCCATCTCACCCGCGGCCCAGGCCTACTTGGTGCCGCTGGCGGGCTACGAGTACGTGGACCTGCCCCCCTCCGTGGAGCAGCAGATGGCCGGCGGGTTCGCCTCGAACCCCGCGGTGGTGAGCGTCATCAAGGGCTACGCCGCAACCTCGGTGACCCGGGACGGCGAGGGAGAGGCGGTGATACTGGTACTGGACGCCAACGAGTCGTTCACGGCGCTGCCGGGATCGATGGACCAGTTCTGGACGGGGGTCGCGGGCAGCTCCGGTGCTGCCGTCAAGACCGGCGCCATCGCGGGCAAGTCCGTGCAGACGGTCGACGGTGCGGCGTCGAAGCTCGTGGGCTGGCACGACGCCAACCTGATCGTGCTCGTCTTCGGATCGGACATGTCCGCCACGCAGGCGGTTGCCGAGGCGCTCATCCAGGCGCACGGGTGACGCACGCGTGAAGGAGGCAGAGCGCAGCGCGGTGATCGCGCGACCAGCCGAAGAGGTCTTCGCCTTCCTCGCCAACCTCGAGAACCTGCCACGCTGGCAGTCGGGGGTCCTGCGCGCCGAGCTGACCTCATCCGGCCCGATTGGGGTGGGTTCCACCGCCGTTGTCGAGCGGCGAATGTTCGGTCAGCAGATCGCTGCCGACCTGGTCGTGACGGCATACGAACCCCCGCGACGGATCGTGCTCGACACGGAGGCGAGCGGCGTCTCGGTGCAGGCCCGGGTCGGGATCGAGCCGCTCGACGCGGCCCGCTCACGGGTCACCTTCGGCATGGCCATGGAGGCATCCGGCTTCTTCATGAAGGCCGTGGAGCCGATGGTGGCGCAGGCGGCGGAAGCTGACATCGAGGCAAGCCTCGCGCACCTGGGCGAGGTCCTCGCCTGAGTCGACCACGGCCTGGGGCGTAACCGGCGCGGTATCCATCGGTACCGGATTCTTTTGTGGAGGACACCGATGGTTGCAGCGTCCCTTCGCACCGAGCATTCCATCTCCTGGCGGCTGGCCGCGATCGTGCCGGCCGCCGCACTTTTGCTTGCCGTGGCGGCTCCTGTCGCGGCCATCAACGCCAACGGCCAGAACACCTACACCGTCACCGTGCTGCAGTCGAACACGACCGACGCCGATCTGGTCAATGGCTGGGGCATCACCGCGGGCCCGCCCGCAAGCCCAACGCCGTGGTGGGTCTCGGACAACGGAACCGACAAGTCCACGCTGTACACCGGCGCGGGCACCAAGCTGGGCCTGACCGTGCCGGTCCCGGGAGGTCCCACGGGGACCGTCTTCAACCTCGCCGGCGCAGGGTTCGATGTCACGGGCACCGGCGGGACGGGTTCCGCCCGGTTCCTCTTCGCCACAGAAGGGGGCCAAGTACTGGGTTGGGTCAGCCCCGCCGCCACCCCGATGGCGGTGCCTGGCTTCACCTCTTCTGACGGCGCGATCTACAAGGGCCTCGCGATCGGCATGGATAACGATGGCTGGCACCTGTATGCCGCCGATTTCCACAACGCCAAGATCGATGTCCTGGACAGCAATTTCGCGCTCGACACCGACACGTCCAAGTTCGTGGACCCGAGCCTTCCGGCCGGCTTCGCGCCATTCGGGATCCAGAACCTGAACGAGCACATCTTCGTGACCTACGCCAAGCAAGACGCCGATGCGGAGGACGAGATCGCCGGCGGAGGTCTTGGCTTCGTGAGCATGTTCGGGACCGATGGGAGCTTCGAGGGCCGCGTCGCCAGCCGCGGGGTGCTCAATGCGCCTTGGGGCCTGGCCTGGGCACCATCCGGCTTCGGGAAGTTCAGCGGAGAGCTCCTGGTCGGCAACTTCGGAAACGGTCGGATCAACGCGTTCGCCGCGACCCCCGACGGATGGGAGCCGCGCGGACCGATGAAGGGGACCGACCATCGGCCGGTCTTCATCGACGGGCTGTGGGGCATCGGGTTCGGCAACGGCGGAGCGTCGGGTCCGCTGACCACGCTCTACTTCGCAGCCGGTCCTGCAGACGAGACGGAGGGCTTATTCGGGTCCATCACCGCACCCGCTGGCTGAGTTCACCACTCCCCTGGCGGGGCCGGCTGCGTCGCCGGCCCCGCCTCTTGCCGCATGGCACGACCGATGCTTGCCTGTTGACCATGGGCATCGAAGTGCCGGCGCCGCTTCCGACCCACCCGCACTCCCTCCAGGAGTTGCGAACGGCGGCCGCCGGGTGCCGCGCGTGCGACCTGTGGGAGCGCGCCACGCAGACGGTCTTCGGGGAGGGCTCGGAGGGAGCCTGGCTGATGCTGGTCGGGGAGCAGCCCGGCGACCGGGAGGATGTCACCGGCGCCCCGTTCGTGGGGCCGGCCGGGGAGATGCTCGACCGCGCGCTCGATGATGCGGGAATCGACCGCCGCGAGGCCTACGTGACCAACGTGGTCAAGCACTTCAAGTGGGAACCGCGTGGCAAGCGTCGCATCCACCAGCGGCCCAACACGGAGGAGATCCGGGCCTGTCGCCCGTGGTTCGAGGCAGAAGTGGAGCGCGTCAAGCCGCGCATCGTGCTGTGCCTGGGAGCCACGGCAGCGCAGGCACTCATCAGCCCGACCTTCCGCGTCACCCGACAGCACGGGATCCTACTCCCATCGGCTTTTGGACCGATGATCTCGGCGACCGTCCACCCCGCATCGATCCTGCGGGCTCCGGATCCGGACGCACGAGAGGCCGCCTACGCGGGGTTCGTGGAGGACCTGCGCACCGTCGCGGCGGCCGGATCGGTCAACGCCGGTTCTTGAGGGTCTGCGACGGCCTCCGGTATACTCGGCCGAACGCGTTGACGCGGGAGCAGTACGCGCACGCCTCGATGAAAGCGAGCCGGGATGGTGCGAGCCGGCGATCGAGGACGCGGAACTCGCCCGCCGAGCAGTCAGGCAAAACCTGACCGGTCTGGCGTCCGGTATCGCGCCGATGAGTGGACCGATCGTGGGGTTGTAGCTCAGCTGGGAGAGCACCTGCATGGCATGCAGGGGGTCGGGGGTTCGAGTCCCCCCAGCTCCACCACCCCAATCGGTCAAGTCATGGTGGTACCGCGAAGATCGCCCCCTTCGTCCTGACGAGAGGGGGCGTTGTCGTACCCGGCGCACGTGGGAGCAGCGATGACCATGGCGGATACCACCAGCGAGGTCCATGAGGCCAGCGATGGCCGGCGGTGGACCCTGCGCCGCGCTCGTCCTACCGACGCGCGCGCCCTCGTCCGCCTCTTTGCCTCAGTGCGGGCGGAGGGCCGCTGGCTGGCGACGCCGCCGTCCGCGGTCAGCGAGCCCTCGGAGTCGTACTTCGTGGGCGAGATGATCCGCTCCGGCGACACGCTAGTGCTGGTCGCCGAGGCGGACGCCGAGGTGGTCGGCAACGTCCTGGTGAGCGTGGAGCAGAGCTCAGTAAGCGACCACATCGGCGTGCTGTCGATCGCCATCCTCGAGGGCTGGCGCGACGTGGGCATCGGCTCCGCGATGGTGCGCGCGGCCCAGGCCTGGAGTCGCGCCCAGGGCCTGGCCAAGCTGGCGCTCGGCGTATTCCCCGACAACGAGCGTGCGGTCGCGGTGTACGAACATGCTGGGTTCGGGCGCGAGGGCGTGCGCCGCCGCCAGTACCGCGCGCCTGGCGGATTCCGCGACGAGCTGTTGATGGCCTGGTTCCCGGACGAGGCATCGGAGCCGAAGCCATGAGCCTCTTGCATCCGGAGCGAGCCCGTTCGTTCGACGCCTGGGCAAACGACTACGACCGGTACCGGCCCGGCTACCCCGAGGTGCTCTTCCAGGAGATACGGGATCGGCTCTCGCTGCCCGATCAACCGCTGGTCGTGGACCTGGGCGCGGGAACCGGGAGGGCAAGCCTGGCGATGGCCACGCTCGGCTGGCGAGTGACGGCGGTCGAGCCGGGCAAGCCGATGCTGGACGTGCTGCGCGCCCAGGCCGCCGACCACGGCCTGGTGCTGGCCACCATGCAGGCGACCGCCGAGGCGACCGGGCTCGATCCGGAGACCGCCGACCTGGCCACCGCGGCGCAGTCATTCCACTGGTTCGCCCAGGCGGCGGCGGTGACGGAGATGGCGAGGATCGTCAAGCCAAGCGGAGGCGTGGCGTTCTTCTGGAACGTGCGCGATGCCGAGCGCTCCCCCTTCGTGGCCGACTACCACGCCATGCTCGAGCAGCGGTTCGGCGACGCGGACACCGGCCAGTACCTGCAGGCGGGTCGCGCGACCGGACGCGAGCGAACGCAGGAGGCGTTCCGGTCCGCACCCGGCTTCGAGATGCCTCAGCTGGCAGAGCTGCATCACGATGCCCATGTCACGCCCGAGGAATTCGTGGGCATGGCGTTCACGGCCTCGTACGTGCGCTCGCTCCCGCCCGAGGAGCAGGACCGATTCCGGCGCGAGCTCGAGGCCCTGCTGGCGCGACACGGCCTGGTGAGTGGCGCGCGCTTCACCCTGCCCTACCGCATCGACCTTTGGACCGCACGGAGGCATCCCGCATGACCACGCAGACGCGAGCCCGCGCGACCCGAGGCGAGCGGTTCGACCCAAGCTCCTACGAGGCGAAGTGGCGCGTACGTTGGGAAAACGACGGGTTGTATCTCGCCCGTGATGACGATCCGCGCACCAAGCACTACCTCCTGACGATGTATCCGTATACGTCGGGGGACTTGCACATCGGCCACTGGTACGCCGTGACCGGCCCCGACGTCGTGGCGCGCCTGCGGCGCATGCAGGGATTCAAGGTCATGTTTCCGATGGGATTCGACAGCTTTGGGCTCCCCGCCGAGAACGCGGCGATCGACCAGGGCGTGCACCCGGCGATCTGGACCGAGAAGAACATCGACCGCATGCGCGCGCAGTTCCGGACGACCGGCTGCATGTTCGACTGGACGCGCGAGGTGAGCACCAGCGACCCGGACTACTACCGCTGGACGCAATGGCTGTTTGCGCAGTTCTACAAGGCGGGGCTGGTCTACCGGGCGATGGCCACGGTCGACTGGTGCCCCAAGGACCAGGTGGTCCTGGCGCGCGAGCAGGTGCTCGGCCCCGAACGGCGATGCTGGCGCTGCGGCACGCAGGTCGTGAAGCGCGACCTGGAGCAGTGGTTCTTCCGCATCACGAAGTACGCGGACGAGCTGCTCGACTTCTCCGGCATCGACTGGCCCGAGCCGATCCGGCTGATGCAGACCAACTGGATCGGTCGATCGGAGGGGGCCGAGATCGATTTCCCGGTCGAGGCGGAGGGCGAGGAGGCGATCCGCGTCTTCACCACCCGGCCAGACACGATCTACGGCGCCACGTTCATGGTGCTGGCACCCGAGCACCCGCTGGTCGCCACGCTCACCACGTCGGATCGCCGGGCTGAGGTGGAGACCTACGTGGCAGCGGTGCGAGCAGCACGGCGCGCAGCTCGTCCCGGATGAGGGCCTGCCCGTACTCCTGCCCGCTGGCGTCGATTTCGCGCCCACCGGCGTCAGCCCGCTCGCCTCGCACGCCGGATTCCTGGCCGCGACCTGCCCGGTCGACGGCGGTCCCGCACGGCGCGAGACCGACACGATGGACACCTTCGTCGACTCCGGCGAGTTCACCGGGATGCCCGCGGCAGAAGCCATCGGGGCCATCACCCAGCAGCTGGCCGACGTGGGGGTCGGCGCCCCGGCGGTGACCTACCGCCTGCGCGATTGGCTGGTGAGTCGCCAGCGCTACTGGGGCGCCCCGATTCCGATCGTGTACTGCGAGCAGCACGGCGCGCAGCTCGTCCCGGATGAGGGCCTGCCCGTACTCCTGCCCGCTGACGTCGATTTCGCGCCCACCGGCGTCAGCCCGCTCGCCTCGCACGCCGGATTCCTGGCCGCGACCTGCCCGGTCGACGGCGGTCCCGCACGGCGCGAGACCGACACGATGGACACCTTCGTCGACTCCTCGTGGTATTTCCTGCGCTACACCTCGCCTCACGCGGACGCAGC
>VBGQ01000242.1 GCA_005882055.1 Chloroflexota bacterium | reverse complement strand
CGATCCAGTTCATCAGCCGCATGGTTTCGGGGATGCGCCTCCCCAGGCAGCGCATCCTGGGCCTCGACTTCGCCGGCGAGGTCGAATCGGTCGGCGCATCGGTCAAGACGTTTGCTGTCGGGGACCGGATCTTTGGCTCGACCGGGTTCAGCTTCGGAGCCCACGCCGAGTACCTCACCATCCCGGCGAGCGGTCGCATCGCGCCCATGCCCGCCGGCGTGAGCTTCGAGGAAGCCGCCTCCCTGACCGATGGTGGGCTCAACGCGCTCTGGTCCCCGAAACAGGCCCACCTGCGCTCGGGCGAGAGCGTCCTCGTCTACGGCGCCTCTGGCGCCATCGGTACCGCAGGCGTGCAGCTGGCGAAGCACTTCGGCGCGCGAGTGACCGGCGCCTGCAGCACCAGGAACACGGAGACCGTCCGATCCCTCGGTGCGGACGAGGTGCTCGACTACACGCGAGGAGACTTCACCCGGAACCGCGAGACTTACGACGTGATCTTCGATGCGGTCGGCAAGCTGACCTTCAACGGGTGCAAGGTCGCACTCAATCCGGATGGGCGCTACCTCGCGACCGATGGGCTGCAGAACGTGCTCCTAACGCAATGGACGGCGCGATTCGGCGACAAGAAGGCAATCTTCAAGATCCCACCGCGCACCACCCAGCAGGACGTCGACTTCCTGGGGGACCTCGTCGAGGAGGGCAAGTACCGCGCGGTCATAGACCGCACCTACCGCATGGATGAGGTCGTCGATGCAACCCGCTACGTGGAGACCGAGCACAAGACCGGCAACGTCATCCTGACTATTACCGGGAGCTGATCGATCAGGCGGGGACGACGGTGCCAGGTTTCACTGGCCCCAGCGCATCTGCCCGTTGTTCGGCGCGCCACTGGATGCGCAGCACCACGGTGATCGCTGCGACGGTGCCGAGGAACGCCAGCCCAGCCGCGGTGCCTCGGATGGAGTACAGGGCCGAGAGGGCGTCCAGGTTCTTCGGCTCCGCCCAGGCCGCTGCGACGAGGGATAGTGCGTTCCCCACGACGAAGAGGACCCACCAGGACACGATGATCCAGCCGCCGCCGGAGCTCTCGCCGAGGCCCATGCGGTCGTGAAGATCCCGGACAATCTGGTACGGCTTCAGGAGATTCGCAACCGGCACGAACCACCATCCGATTGACCATCGTGGGGTCACCAACGGCTTCCCACCGCCAAGCGCGGGGACGTTCTCGACGCTGCGGCTCAGCCACGCGAGAAAGGCGATCGCCGTAACGCTCACCGCACCCAGGTACAGGTAGACAACGAAGGCCGTCGACCGCGCGTAGTTGTTGGCTTCGTAGGGATAGAGGATCTTGTTGCGGGCGTCGTCGACGATCCGCAGGCCCGATCCCTCCTGGATCACCCAGATGAGCGTGATGAGCGCCACGAGTCCCAGCAGGATGCACGTCACCCTTGCGCGCGTTTGCGCGCTCCGGTATCTGCCGGAGAAACCGTTCATGCCTCCAGGGACCACGCGGTTATCGTGCCAGACAGCCCGCGATGTGTCCTATGGCGGGCCGAAGGTCGCCTAACCCTCTCCGGTCTTCCATCGAGCAATGGCACGGGGTCCGGCGCGCGAAAGCCACGCTCCCTCCACGAACTCGGCAAGCTCGTCCCGCGACAGCTCACCAACGCGAGATCCCCTCAGCAGGACCGATGGGTGGCCGTTGAAATGAGGCGTCGTGAAGAACGGGAGCGAGGTATCGGCCAATATCGCTTCCTTCTCGAGGTCGGAATCGACCCAGAAAACGATGACATCGGTGTAGCGCTCGCCGGTCTCGGGGTCGAAGGCATCCGGGCGCGGGTTGCGGAAGAAGAGGAAGCTCCGCCGGCTCACCTGGTAGACCGCGGGGCGGCCGCTGCCCTCCGCAAGCGTGACCCCAGGCAGGGAGCGGGCTATCTCGTGGATATCCTCAATCGTCGCCGGCCGCGACCCGTCAAGACGAGCCCGTCGTTTTCCCATGGGACGAATGCAGACCTCAGGCGGCGCCGGCTGGCAGGAGGCGGAACGGTCGGCCGCCCGTTGATCAGCTTGACGACTGGCGGGGCGCTCGATACCTGAATGCCGCCACGATCGACAGCGCAAATAGGGTCAAGCACCCGACCAGGATCGGCGCGGCGAACGGGCTCGGGGTCTTCGAGACGCTGGCATCGGAGGCGAACATCACTGCAGCGAACAGCGCAAATGCCGCCAGCACGGCGGACCACCTGGCGAGCCGTGCCGTGGGTCGCCGAATGAGCCGGAATCCCACGAACGCCGGGATGGCGAGCTCCACACCAATGAACACCAAGAGGTAAGGCGTGGCCTGATATCCCCGCAGATCCTGCACCAGTGAGATGAGCAGGCCGAACACAGCCAGGATCCAGAGAGCACCGAGTACCTGGCCGATGCCGATTCCCCCGCGCGCGAGGGCGGTCATGAGGCTGACCGATAGCGCAGCATCCGCCATGCGAGCGACGATCCCGTCAGGAGGAGTCCAAGCACGAGGCCCACCACGCCGATGCCTCCCAGCCAGATGAGCGCCAGGCTTTCCAGTGGATCGCCCGGATAGGCGACCGATGCAAACGAGAACGCCGCAAGGCTCAAGAGTCCGATCGCGAGGACTCCCCCGCCCGCGCGCGTGATGGACGCACCGAACCACCCACGGCCAGCGACCACAAGGATGCCAACCCCTGCGCCGATCAACGCGTCGCCCACCGCCAGCAGGAGGCTCGGGAGGCCCGTATCGGTCGTAGACCACCGCTCTCATCCGTGCCGCCATCGGCGCATTGTCCAGCGTTAGACTCGCTGGGTGCCACGGCTGAGTGATGCGTCCGGGCGCTCGCTCGCCTTCCAGGACGCCGTTGGTGATGTCCTCAGCACCCTGGGCCGGGCGACCTTCGACCTGGAGCCGGTCCTTGCGACGATTCTCAGCCATGCCACACGGCTGTGCCATGCCGAGCGCGGGTTCGTCTATCTCCGGGGTGAGGACGGGCGGTATCGGCATTCCGCTGACATCGGCGCGAACGAGGCGATCGTCGAGTTCAACCTGGCGCACCCCATCGAGCCGTCGCGCGCCACCCTTGTTGGCCGCACGGCCGTGGAGGGACGGGTCGTCCACATCCCGGATATCGACCAGGATCCCGAGTACAACTACCCCGTCGCAAGGCAGCTGGGCGGCTTCCGGGCGATTCTCGGCGTACCGATGATGCGCGAGGGCGCCGTCGTGGGCGTCATTTCCATCTGGCGCGACCAGCCGGTCCCCTTCACCGACGACGAGATCGAGCTGGTGCGCCAATTCGCCGATCAGGCGGTGATTGCCGTCATGACCACGCAGCTGGTGGGCACCATCCAACGGCAGCGCGCCGAGCTCGCTCGCTTCCTGTCACCTCAGGTCGCTGCCCTTGTGTCGAGCCCGGACGGGGAACGACTGCTGGCGGGCCACCGGCGGGAGATCACGGTGGTCTTCTGTGACCTGCGCGGTTTCACCGCCTTCAGCGAGTCCGCCGAGCCCGAAGACGTGATGCAGGTCCTGCGCGAGTATCACGAGGCGCTTGGTCTGCGCATCACGGAGGCGGAGGGGACGCTGGAGCGCTTCACCGGTGATGGCGTGATGGTCTTCTTCAACGATCCGGTGGAACAGGACGACCACGTCGGGCGCGCTCTGCGCATGGGGCTCGCCTTGCGGTCCGACGTCGCGGCGCTTGCGCTCCGGTGGGGCAGCCTGGGGCATCGGCTTGGATTTGGCGTTGGGATCGCGACCGGCTACGCCACCATGGGACGCATCGGCTTCGAGGGACGGGTGGACTACGCAGCGGTCGGGAGCGTGGTGAACCTCGCCGCTCGCCTCTGCGGGGAGGCCGGCGACGGCTCGGTCCTGCTCAGCCCGCGCGCCTACGCGAAGCTCGGCGAGAGGGTCTCCGTCCGGGATGCCGGCGAGATGACCATGAAAGGCTTTGCGCGG
>VBGQ01000027.1 GCA_005882055.1 Chloroflexota bacterium | reverse complement strand
CTGGCTGGTGTCTGCCCTGGTCGAGATCGGTGAGCTGGGACGCGCTCGACGCCTCTGCGAGCGCCTCCTGTCTGCCGCCAGCCCGCTGGGCCTCTATGCCGAGGAGATCGACCCGGAGACCGGACGCCACTGGGGCAACTATCCGCAGGCCTTCACGCACCTGGCCCTCATCAACGCGGTCATCCACATCATCGACGCGGAGCATCGGGGCGCCAGCGCGGCCATGCCGCTCTCGCCACGCGTGGCTTCCTCGGACGTCGTGGATGAGATGGATTCGCGGCTGCCCATCGGCCCCACGCTCGGTGAGACGACTCCCGAACCATCGGTCACGCTGCCGTCCACGCCATCGGCTCCGGGCACTGACGCGGGCCACGGTGAAGGAGAGGGCCAGGCGGGCTGAGGGGAGGCGTGGCACGAGGCTTGCACGGGTGCGACCTACAAACCCGGAGGCTGTTTGTGGCTGTCACCCAGACCGAGCCGGCGGATCGAACTTCGGCACCGCCCAAGCGTACCCTCGCCGATTTGGCGCACGGGCCTGAGGCGATCCGCCTCCTGGTCGACGCCGTCCTCGACTATGCGATCTTCCTCATCGGTCCCGACGGCAATGTCCTGACCTGGAACCAGGGCGCCGAGCGCATCAAGGGATACAAGGCGCACGAAGTGATCGGTAAGCACATCTCGATGTTCTATACGGCGAAGGACGTCGAAGCCGGGCGACCGGAACGCGTCCTGCGCCAGGCCGAACGCCAGGGACGCGCCTATGACGAGGGGTGGCGGCTTCGCAAGGACGGCACTCGATTCTGGGCCGACGCATCCGTCCACGCCCTCTACGACCACGGTCGGCTCTACGGCTTCGCGAAGATCACGCGCGACATGACCGATGCCCGCGCCGCCGCCGAGCGCGAGCGGCAGCTGGACGTCGAGCGCGAGGCGAGACTCGCCGCCGAGGAGGCGCTCCGAGCGCGAGACCGATTCCTGTCGATTGCCTCGCATGAGCTCAAGACGCCCGTCGCGAGCCTTCAGCTGTCGGTCGACTCGCTCCTCCTGAACCGCGAGCGCGGCAACCTCGACCAGGGCCGCATCGAGCGCGGTCTGGAACGAATCGAGCGTGCGGTGCGCCGCATGTCCGCGCTGCTCGTGGAGTTGCTCGACGTGTCCCGCCTGGAACGCGGCGCGACCGAATTCCACTTCACCGATGTCGACCTGTCGGGGATTGCCGAAGAAGTTATTGATCGGTTCGCGGGGGTCGAACCCAAAGACAGGATCCTGTTCGACCTGAAACCGACCCTCGTTCAGGCCGACGCGGCCCGGATCGAGCAGGTCATCAGCAACCTGCTCGACAACGCCCTCAAGTACTCGTCGCGGCCGGGCCCGGTCCACGTCGCCATCACGCCCACCGAGCAGGGCGCGCTGATCGAGGTCCGGGATCGGGGAGTCGGGCTGTCGCTCGACCGCAAGGACAGGCTTTTCGAGCCGTTCTCACGTGGCGACAACGCGGTGAGCGTCCCCGGCATGGGCCTGGGCCTCTTCATCTCACGCGAGATCGTCGCGGGCCACGGAGGCCGTATCTCGGCCGAGAGCGGCGGTGATGGGAAGGGCACCACCTTCCGCGTGACGCTGCCGAGGACGCAATCGGATCGAGCGCATGCCCCCGGTTAGTCGCGTCCTCGTCGTCGACGACGACGAAGGCTTGCGGGAGACGCTGGGCGAAGTGTTGGCTGACGATGGGTACGAGGTCCGGGTGGCGTGGAACGGCCGAGATGCCCTGGAGAAGCTCGAGGGCTGGGACGCTGACCTCGTGATCCTCGACGTCATGATGCCGGTGATGGACGCATTCGGATTCCAGTCGTCCCTCGAGGAACGATCCCGCCCGGTGCCACCGCTCATCCTCCTCTCGGCGGCGCCGGGCCTCTTAACCGCAGCCTCGCAGCTCGGCGCGGTCGGCGTGGTCTCGAAGCCATTTCACCTCAAGGACCTGCTTCACGAGGTCGACCGGGTCCTTCAGCCGAGCAACGGGACGGCGCCGACGGGGGCCTGAGCCGGGTACCATCGCGGCCCATGACCGAACAACCATCGACGTCGGGCAGTCCATCCCTCATCTCCTGGCTGGTGTTGATCCTGCTCGGGGTGGTGGTGGTTGGTGGGCTGCTGGTCCTCGCGCTGCGGAGCGGTTGACCGATGCGCCTGCCGCTGATCCCTCGTGAGGAGAAATTCTTCGACATGTTCGTGGAGGACGCCTCGAACGTCCTGACCGCCGCCCGAACGCTGGAGAGCTTCTTCGCGACGTATCAAGATCGGGAGCGGATCGCCGCACAGCTGCGCGAGCTCGAGCATCGCGGCGATCAGATCAGCCACGACATCGGGCACCGGTTGGAGGAGACGTTCGTCACCCCTTTCGACCGGGAGGACATCCACAACCTGATCAGCCGGCTCGACGACGTTATCGACCTGATCGAGGAGGTCGCGGATACCTGCATCCTGTATCGCATCGAGGAACCCACAGACGTCGCGCGCCAGCAGGCGGAGATCGTCACCAAGCAATGCGAGCAGATCGGGGACGCCCTCCGCCACCTTCGGGGATTCACCGGACTCGAGAACTACTGGATCGAGATCCATCGGCTCGAGAATGACGGCGATCAGCTCGCACGCCAAGCAGTGGCGGCACTCTTCCGAAACGGCGACGATCCGCTCGAGCTCATCAAGTGGAAGGACGTCTACGGGCTGTTGGAGAACGCGATCGACGCCTGCGAGGACGTCGCCAACGTCATCGAGCGAATCGTGGTGAAGCACGCCTAGGCGTGTCTAACCGCGGCTTCTCGTGACAGGTCTGACCTACGCGGTCCTGGCCGTCATGGCTTTGGCCCTGGCGTTCGACTACGTCAACGGCTTCCACGACACGGCGAACGCCATCGCCACCTCGGTCTCGACTCGCGCCCTCAAGCCGCAGTGGGCGATCGCCATGAGCGCTGCCGCGAACTTTCTGGGGGCCTTAACCGGGACCGCGGTTGCCAAGACCGTGGGGGCGGGGCTGATCAGCAACCAGGCCGAGGGCCAGGCGGTCGTCGCGGCCGCCCTGGTTGGCGCCACCGCCTGGAACCTGCTCACGTGGCGACTTGGAATCCCCAGCTCGTCGAGCCATGCGCTGATCGGCGGTCTGCTGGGCGCTGCTGCGGTCGCGGCAGGGCTCGGCTCATGGAACCTCGGCGGCGTACTGGGCAAGGTCATCCTGCCGCTGGTCGGCTCCCCGCTCGCAGGGCTGCTCCTGGCCCTGCTGCTGATGATCATCATCTTTAACGTCTTCCGGCGCGCGCATCCACGCGTCATGAACGATTCGTTTCGACGGCTGCAGGTCCTCTCGGCGGCGTTCATGGCCTTCAGTCATGGCAGCAACGACGCCCAGAAGACGATGGGGGTGATGACCCTCGCACTGCTCACCGCGGGGGTGATCCCCGAGTTCAAGGTGCCGCTCCCGGTGATCCTGGCCGCGGCGACTGCCATGAGCCTGGGAACCGCCGCCGGAGGCTGGCGAATCATCCGGACCATGGGCACCCGAGTGGTGAAACTGGACCCCGTGCATGGCTTCGCCGCGGAGACCACGGCGGCCAGCGTCATCATCTTCGCCTCTCACTTCGGCATGCCCGTGAGCACCACGCACGTCATCTCCGGCGCGATCATGGGCGTCGGTGCCTCGGACCGGTTCAACGCGGTCCGCTGGGCGGTGGCGCGCAATATCGGGATCGCCTGGATCGTGACGCTCCCGGCGGCGGGCGGAGTGGCGGCGCTCGCCTACCTCGTGCTCCGACCGCTCCTTGCCTAGGGGAGCAAGGCGAAGCGGAGGCCTACCACCACGAGCAGCACGCCGAACCCGCGCTGCACGGTCGCGGCGGGCAGGGAGATCCCCAGTCGAGCGCCGAGGTAGGCTCCCAGCAGGATGCCGACGGCCAGCACGAGCGCGGCGCGGAGATCAATCAGTCCGGCCTGCCAATACTGCCAGGCCCCCAGTGCCCCCACCGGCAGCAACAACGCCGCCAGCGACGTTCCCGCAGCCTTGGTTACGCCAAATCCGGCGAGCAGGATCAGTGCGGGCACGATCACGACTCCGCCGCCGATGCCGAACAGGCCTGCGAGCACGCCGGCGATAAGGCCAATCAGGGCCACGATCAAGAGCACGGGCATCGGTCCTCCTTTACGCGACGGCTGAGCCAGAAGCGACGACCGTCGGTGGCGGGAAGTAGTCGCAGCTCACCAGCCGATCGAGCTGGAATGTCAGGGCCCATGTGCTCGCCTTCCGCGAGGCCTCCGGCGGCAGGTCGACAGAATCCGCCGTGGCGAGCCTGGAGAGCAGATCTGGGATCACGTCGCCCTGGCTGCAGATCACGCTCGCGTGATGCTGGCCTCCGATGCTTCGAACAAGCGTGACCGCCTCGCTTTCGTGGCCGGGGTATCCCGCCTCGGAGACGACGGGTGTCTCGCGAACCACGAGCCCAAGGGCCTCCGCCAACGGTTCGACCGTCTGGCGGCACCGCGCGAAATCGGCCGAGGCGATCTCCGTGGGATCGAAATGCGCGAGCAGGCGGACGAGCGCCTCCGCCTGCCGATAGCCGGTCTCATCGAGAGGCCGAAGCCGATCGTCGCCGGTCCACTCGGATCGGCTTCCGGCCGACGCGTGCCGCACCAGCAGCACGACCCTCGTGGGTGCCGGGCCGCGTACGAACCGCTCGAGAAGCTCGCGGTCCGTCTCGCGGGTCAGGACCTCGTGCGCCTCCGCGAGCGTTACCCAGCGCAGTTCGTCCACTTCTCGTGTCGGACTGAAGGCGCCACCCGTCGCCTCCATCGCCCACCAGCGCACGACTTTGGGACGAAGGAATCCCGCCTGCTCCTTGAAGTAGCGCGTCTCGCCCAGGGCGCGGCCCAGACGCGTCCGGTAGCCAGTCTCCTCGAGAACTTCACGGATGGCCCCGTCGACCTCCGACTCGCCGGAGGCCAGCTTGCCCTTGGGGAGGGTCCAGTCACCGTAGCGAGGACGGTGGATGATGGCGACCTCGACCGCGGGTCCGGTCAGGGCACCATCCGCTTCCCGCCACAGGACACCGCCGGCGGCGCGGATGGTGTTGGTATCGGCCATCAGGCCTTTCGCCAGCGTCGCCCGACGCGACGCCAGGCCTTGGGATAGCGTCGCCGTCCTTCACGGGCCGATGCTCCCAGGCGCTCCACCAGGCGCCCGGCCGCGAAGGCGTACTTGCGGTGGTTGGTCTCGCCCAGCGAGGCCTCCAGGTCTGAGCGGGTGACGACCGCGTCGTGCATCGCCCCCAGCAGATCCTGCAGATCGGCGGCGGCCATCGCCACGCGCCGCAATCCGGGCGCGCGGTCGCCCAGCGATGGACCGATCGCCTCGGCGGCGTAGCGCAGGCGCTTCGCCTTGATGCGCACGGCGTGGTACTCGTCGTCGCGGTCGTCCGGACCGATAGCCTCCCCAGCGCGCTTCAGCCGCCTCCAGGCGCGCCTGACGAGCTTCGGCAGCGCACGCTCGATGGGGCGTTGCGCCCTGTCGGCGACCAATGGATCGCGGACCGCATCCACCAGCCGATCGAGGAGCGCCACGTAGCGTTCGCTCGTCAGTGCTTCGAGCAGCGCCTCCCTGCCGGTCGCCCGCCGGTCGCGGAGGCGCTCCAGATAGGGGTCGATTCCCGGCCGCAGGTCGGTCGCGAGGCTGCCCAGGTTGCCGAGCTGGACGTCTGGGTCCCGCACGGCGCCCAGGCGATCGCCGAGCCAGCGCAGCTCGTCCGAGAGGCCGGCGGCCCAGGTCCGATCCAGGAGCGGTCGAAACGTGCGCAGGTCGCTTCGCAGGCGGCGCGTGGCGACCCGCATCTGGTGGAGGCCCTCGACGTCGCCGAGGCGCGTCGGCGGGTCGTTCGCGATAAGGCGCCCGAGGCCCGCAGAAAGCGCGGCCTGGACTGCCCGCACTGCGGGTTCGTTTGGCGAGGCCTCAACGGGCGCGACATCGGGTGGCGCGGACGCGCGCGGGCCGAGCGCCCGTACCGCCTTGGGGACTGGTTCGGCGAGGACCGCTCCGGCGCGCCGCAGCCGATTGGCGATCGGGCGCAGCGCGGCCAGGTCCGGGCCGCGGCTCTCCAGCTCCAACTCGCGGAAGCGAGCCACGACGCGGGTCCCGTCGACGACGGTGACCTGGTCATCGGCCAGCTCGGCGAGCACCTGGTCGTCCGCGCTGCACAGCATCCAGCGCTTGCGTCTGGTCTCGAGCGAGGCGACCGGCTGGATCGGGGCGCTGCGCACGAACGCAGTCACCAAGTCCGCCGCGTCGGCAGGCACGCCCTCCGCGGGACCGGGGAAGCTGTGCTCGTCGCGCTCCGTTGCGTCATGCCCCGCGGCTGGGAGCTTCAGGGTCCAGACGGGTCCCGCCTCTTCGCCGGTCCGATAGCGGAGCGTGACGCCGCTCCGAGCCAGCCGCAGATCGGCCGTGTCGTAATAGGTGCTCGTCAGCTGCAGTTCGGGCAGCTCCTGCATGGCGAGCACGCCGAGGCCGTCATCGGTCAGATCCGGCACGACGAACAATCCTGGGGCGGCAAGCTTGAGCTCGCGCTCACGCACGGGCGGCGGCACGTTGCATGAGCTCGTGTTGCATGTCGACCTGCGGCTGATCCGGGTCGACCTCGAGGTGCGACCAGGAACCATCCTCACGCAGCGTCCAGACTCCTTCGTTGGCATGCAGCGCCAGGTCGAGCAGCGCAGTGAGGCGTTTTCGTGCGGCCTCGTCGTCCACGCGGATCAGGGTCTCGACGCGGCGATCCAGGTTGCGGTGCATCAG
>VBGQ01000026.1 GCA_005882055.1 Chloroflexota bacterium | reverse complement strand
GATCGTGACCCCCGCGCGCTTGGGCAGCTCCCCGAGATAGCTCCAGATGTGGCGACGGGTCTGAGGGTCGAGGCCGATGGTCGGCTCGTCGAGGAACAGCACGTCCGGGGTATGCATCATCCCCCGCGCGATCTCCAGCCGGCGCCGCATGCCGCCCGAGTAGGTCATCACCACCGAGTCGGCACGATCGGCGAGGTCCCCCATCGCGAGGACCTCGTTGATGCGCTCTTTCCGGCTGCTGGCCGGTACGTCGTAGACGAAGGCGTGGAACTCGAGGTTCTCCCGCGCGGTCAGCTGCTGGTCCAGCGAAGGGTCCTGGAAGACGAGGCCGATGCGCGAGCGGACGGCCGCCGGATCGTGGTCGACGTCGATGCCGGCAACGGTGGCGGTGCCGGACGTCGCTCGCATCAGCGTGCACAGGATGTTGATGGTCGTGGACTTGCCCGCTCCGTTGGGCCCGAGGAAGCCAAAGATCTCCCCCGGCTGGACCTCGAGGTCGATGCCCCGAACGGCCTCGACGGGGCCGAAGTTCTTGGCGAGCTCATGGACGGCAATGACGGCCTGGTCAGCCATGGTTGCGTTCCCCTTCCGGTCGCGGCTCATCGTCCGCGAGCTTCTGCCGAGCCCGATGGATGGCCCGGAACCCATTGCGCAGCTGCACGAGCTCGCCCTTGGTCAGCTCCCTGAGGAGCCTTCCGAACTGCTCCCGGCCACGGGCCTCGATCTCCTCGAGCGCCGCGCTGCCGCCGTCGGTGATGGCAACCAGCACGATCCGGCGATCTGCGTCGTCTCGGGAGCGCGCGACGAGCCCGCGCTCTTCCATGCGGCTCACGATTCCCGTCGCGCTGGCGACCGATACGTCAAGGGCCTCCGACAAGCGGGTCATGGGCAGCGGCCCCACGATGCGAAGCTTGGCCAGCACGTGCATGTGGGTCATGCTCACCGACCGGCCGAGCAGGTTGTGGAACCCCTGCCGGAAGGCACCTGCCCGGGAGGCGGCCATCGCCTCCTGGATCTCCAAGATCAATCGTTCCTTGGTGTCCGGACGCGACGCCGGGCGCGCAGCGCCGATGCCCGGCCGGACCCTTAGCCCCTCATTAATATTCAACACGATCCTAAGGATATGGCCGTCTGTCGCCGCGTGTCAAGGGCGCGGCTTATCGGCTGACGCCGGCGCCCGCTCCCGCCAGGACGGCGTTCATGGTGTGGCGTCGCTCCTCGAGCCATCCCAGCACGCTGCCCGCCACCTCCGGCCAGGTCGCGGAGCCCATCACCAGCCCGAAGTGGCTGGCGCTCGCGAAGTACTCGTAGGTCCCTCCCAGCAGGTCCGCGGTGCGTCGCGCCTCGGAGGGGTGGATGACGTCGTCCAGCCCCGCTCCAATGACCAGCGTCGGGACATCGATCCGCGTGGCGTCGATCCCCACGCCCAGCATCCGCTCGCGGCGGGCACTCCCCGACTCGCGCGCGCCGGCGAGCATCTCCTGCATCTTCTCCAGCTCCGCCTCGTCCAGGTCGGGGAAGGACTCGTGCAGGCGGTCGGCGGGGGCGACCCAGCCCCACCAGCGGGCGTCGTAGACGTCGGGGACCGCCTTGAGCTCCTCGTCGTCGGGGCGCCGCGGCAGTGCATCGGCCGGCGGAGACGGGGCGAGCAGGACCAGGCCGAGGACCGGATGACGCTCGGCGTAGAGGAGTGTCGCGAGCGCGCCCATGCCCCAGGCGATCACCACCGGTGGCCGGCCGAGCTGGCGAATGGCGACCCCGATGTCATCCGCGAAGTCCCGCATGGTGGTCGTGGCCAGGTCGGCGAGGTCCGAGGTGTAGTGCCCCCGGAAGTTCATGGCGTGCGCCTCCCAGCCTCGCTCGGCGAAGAAGGCCGCGAAGCCCGACCACAGCCACGACCCGGTGAGGACCCCGTGCACCAGCAGCAGCGGCGGCTTTCGCGATCGGCGCTCGGGCTGGTGGGTCTCGAGGTAGATCCCCTCCGGCTCGATGTAGACCTCGTCGCGCTTGATCGCCTGCACCATGGCGCTAGTCGTCCTCCAATGGGTAGAAGACCATCCCGGTCAGCAGCTTGGGGTAGAAGTAGGTGGCCTTCTCCGGCATCACGTCCCCGGCGGTCGCCACCGCGGCGAGCTCGTCGAGCCGGGTCGGTCGCACCAGGAAGGCGGCCTGCGCCTCGCCCGATCGAACCCGTTCGAGCGCCTCGGCAGGATCGGTAGTGTAGAGGATGCGTTTGCCGGCCTCGCCCGGCCCGAGGGCCAGCCGGTCCCCAAGCACCGCGGTGTGCAGGACGCTGAGGTCGAGGCGCTGGACGGCGGAGCTGAGCGGCTCGCGGCGCATCCGGTCGCGCGTCGCGTCGGCGTTGCCGATGAGCAGGGAGCTTGTGCCATCCCACAGCAGGACCCCGAAGACCGGCTCTTCGGCATCACGCAGAGCTTCCAGGCGAGCGCTCAGCTCATCGGGGGCCACCTGGGTCGACTGGAAGAACGGGCCCGGATCGCTGATCAGGCCGTGCAGGGCGGCCCCGTCGACGTCGCGAACCAGGCGATGGGTGGCCTGGATCTCGAGCCGCTCGAGCTCGGCATTGACGAGCACCATCATCGCCCAGTCCGCCGCGAGTGCCCCGCGCGGCGCGTCGTGCAGCTGGGCGTCTGCGCGGACCTGGGCTTGGTACGCGAGCGCCGTCTCGTACCGATGGTGCCCATCGGCGATGAACAGCTGCTGCCGCGACGGGTCCCCGGTCAGATGGTCGTCCGGCTCGACCACCGCGAGGCTGTGCAGCAGGCCATCCGTGTCGCGCGCCCGCCACTCATCGGTCCAGCCACGACTCATCAGGTTGCGGTAGCGCGGCGAGCCATCGAGGTAGATCGCCAGGATCGGCGAGAGTTGGGTGTGGGTGGCATCCAGCAAGCCGAGCCGATCCGCCTTTGGGCCGGCCATCGTGTGCTCGTGAGCCCGCACGCCGACTCCGAACGGCTCGAGCAGAACGCGCGCCAGCACGCCCGCCACCGAGGGGTCGTCGGGTGCCTCACGTCTCGCGTGACCGTAGTAATAGACCGCCGGCTCCAGGCGACGCTCGAGGGTTCCGTCCGCCAGCCAGGCGTCCAGGGTCGCCGCTGCTGCGGCGTGGGGATCCGGCTCAGCGGAGAGCTCGAGGCGGACCGCGTTCCTTGGGTCCCGCTCCAGGAGCGCGCGCCGCTGCTCCGGGCTGATGATGTCGAAGGGTGGCGAAACGAGGTCGCTGATGTCGGCCACCCGACCGGGGTGCTCTGGAGGCTCCTCGGGAAGGCGAATCCTGTCCGGGATCCGATCAGAGCCATAGCGGTCCAGCGCGTAGTCAATGCCACGGAATGGCCGGACCAGGGGCATGGCGCGAGTCTAGCGGCGGGCCGAATCTCTCAGCGCGAGGAGCGCCGGACCACGAACGAGGGCGGCTCGCCCGCAGCGGGCGGCTCGGGCCCAAGCCTGCGCAGGCGAGCCGTCACCGGCAACCGGACGACGAGCACCGTCCCGGAGCCGGCCTCGCGGTTTGCCTCCACGCGCACTGTCCCGCCGTGGCCTTCGACGATGGCACGGGTGATGTATAGCCCCAGCCCCAGCCCGCCGAACCTGCGCTGCGGGCCGTCGCCGTCCGCCTGGACGAACAGGTCGAAGACGCGCTCGCGCAGGCCTTCGGGAATCCCGACTCCCTCGTCGGCGACCCGGACCTCCACCTCGTCCCCGATCCGCGACGCGTGGATGGTGACCGGCCCTCCCTCCGGGGAGTACTTGACGGCGTTGTCCACGAGGTTCGTCAGCACCTGGGCGATCCGGTCGCGATCCGCCTCGACGGGCAGGCTGGCGGGCGCGGTGAGCTCGACCTTGCGATCGGGGTGCTGGCGCTCGGTCCGCGTGACGACCGCGAACAGCTCCTCGACGAGGTCCATCGCCTCCGGTTCCACGGTGACGCCGCCCCGGCGGTCGATACGGCTGACGTCGAGCAAGTCCTCGACCAAGCGGCGCATGCGCCCGGCCTGCTCGCGGATGACGCGCATCTGCTCGAGCTCCTTGGCGGCCTCGCCGCGGTCCCGGAGGCGGCGCTCGAGGAGCTGCGAGTAGCCGCTGATCGAGGTCAGCGGCGTGCGAAGCTCGTGGCTGACGATCGACAGGAAGTCGTCCTTGACGCGCTGCGCCTCGTGCTCGCTGGCCATCTGCTCCTGCAGCTCTGCCCACAGCGCCGCGTTCTCGAGTGCCGGGCCGGCGCGCTCGGCGCTCGCTTCCGCCAGTCGCCGCTCTCCTTCACCGATGGGCGCGCCGCCCGCGCTGGCGGCGACCAGCACGCCGCGCACGCGCCCACGGCCGATGATCGGCACCGCGAGCAGGGAGTGGAGCCCAAGCGCGCTGATGCCGTCCGGGTCGCCCTGGTCCGCGACAGGCCGAGGCTCTGGTCCGACCAGCACGGTGGTGGCAGTTGCCGCGGCCCGCCCGATCACCCCCTCGCCCATCCGTGGAGCCCGCACGACGGCCAGCTCAGGAGCGCGCGCGCCGCGCCTGCTGCATCGGCCCCCAGCAGGACCACGGTTGCGTACAGGGCCGAGCACACCAGCGACGACCAGACGGACGCGGCCAAGCCGAAGCGCAGCGCGGCGCCTAGCACGACCAGGCTGTAGAGCAGGTAGGCGTCGACTGCCCAGGGCACGACGTAGACCGCGACCGTCACCGCGGCCATGTCGAGCGCGGTGCCGACGATGGCGACCTCCCGCGTCGGGAAGCGGTTGCTCAGCCACCACAGTGCGAGGGAATAGACGACCACCGCACCGACCAGGGCGAGCAGTGCTGGCGTGCTGGGCAGGGTCTCGCGGAACGCGACCAGTGCCACCGCGGCGAGGGCTGCCAGCGTCAGCCGCACGGCCATCAGCTGCCGCTCCTGCGAGCGCATCTGCCTCTCGAGGTTGCGGTCGAGTTCGTCCATGGCCGCGCGGGAGTCCCGGGTTGCGATGAGCGGCGCCGACTATACGCCTACGGCGGCTGGTCGGCGTCGATCTCGTCGAAGGTGCCTTCCTCAGCCAGTCGGGCGGCCGGCCGGCTGGCAAGCTTCGGCGCCCGGAGGAACAGGATCGCCCCAACCGACACGGTCAGGACGACCATGATCGGGATCCAGGGCAGTCGGCGGTAGTCGACGGGAGCGGCGACGGTGACCGTGATCGTGGCCACATTGCCGATGGGGTCACGGGCCTGGACCCTCACGTCGCGCGGCACGAAGCCGGCCGGCACGTTGAGCTCGTAGCGGCCATCCGCTCCTGCGTGGACGCTGCGGCCGTCGGCGGTCACGGTCGCCGTTGGATCGGTCTTGCCACTGATTGTCGCCGTGGCGCTCAGCGAAAAGAAGGACGCCTGCCCGTCGAGCTTGGGCGGAGCGCGCAGCAGCCGCACGTGCCAGCGGGCCGTGTAGCCGCGGCCAGCTGGGGTGATCACGTACAACGTTGCGTTGTACGCCTGGTTTCCTCCCGGTCCCGCGAACGAGTCGACGGGGATGCGGAAGGGCGGTCCGGCGATCTGGGAGCCGCTCCTATCGGGGTTGCGCACCAGGAGGTGCGAATTCTCGGAGCTGCCGATGACCACCACGGCGACCGAGTCGATGGGCGCCGGCAGGAGCGCATCGAAGGCGGGGGTCGCGGTCAGCAGTCCCGGCACGGCGGCGTTCGCGGTGCGAGCGTCCACGAGCGCACCCTCGACCGACGGGCGAAGCTCTCCTCCGCCGGTCTCGGGGGAGAGAACATCATGCGTGCGGGCGATCGTCAGGATGAGCAGGTTGTTCGCGAGGAGGGCGCCGCCGGCTGCCGCGACGTCGGTGGCGCTGGCAGGCAGGCTCGTTCGCTGGGCTAGCGCCGTCCAGGCACCGGCCGGGCCCAGCTCGCCGACGGGCACCATTCCGGGGAGCACCGCCATGGCAGCGAGGGCAGGATGCCCATCGTCGGTCGCTCGCATGAGCATCCCGCCGTAGACCTGTGCCAGCGGAGCGTCTCCCGAGCCTGGCCACGGGCCGGCGTAGGGAGGATGCGTGGACGAGAAGAACGGTTTCGCGGCGTCCGTGGGCCGGACCCCCTCGACGGACGCATCGCTCAGGTCCGGCGCGATCAGGTCGAGTGCCGGAGGACTCGCGCGCAGCAGCATGACGCGCGTGCCTTGCCCGGAACCGATGACGCCGACCGGCCTCCCGTGGCGCGACGAGGCACCGACCTGCATCATGTCGCCCCCGGCTGGCCAGGAGAAGGCAAGGGCGACCCGATCCACCTCTCCCATGAGGATCAGGCCGGGCCCCGAGCCGGCCTGACCGTCGCCGCCGAAGTTCCCGATCAGTCCGATCTCGTCTCCCGGGCGGCCGTCGCTGTTGCCGAGCAAGAAGGGCTGCGCTCCGTCGCCGGCGTTGAGTGGCTGAGTGACCACGTCGAAACGGCTGCCATTCCAGTGGAGGACGCTGAAGGCGGCAGGAGACGATCCTCCGGCCGGTATGCGGGCGGCGAGCTCGTCGGTGCCGTCGCCATCCATGTCCACGGCGTAGACCGCATCGCCACCCCTGCGAGTATCAATGAGGAGCTTCAGGCTCGGGGACTCTCCCGGCGAGGGCAGATCTACTTCCCAGATCGTGAGGCAGCACGGCGTCGCATCGCCCAATGGCGTGGACGAGTTGACCACCGCCAGCACCCGCTCGCGGCGACCCTGGTGCCAAACGAGCAGGCGAGAGGTATCGCTGACGAGGGCGCGCGCCATGTCGCCCTTATCGGACGCAACCGCCATCGGTGCCGCCGGTCCGGTGGAACCCCAGACTCCCTTCCCGGTCAGGTGCCAGATGTCCACCGCCAGCTGGTTCGTGTCCCTGCCGATGGCCGTCAGGCGCACGAGCTCCTGCTGCCCGTCGCCATCGAGATCGGCGGCGAGGGCCGCGTAGGAGGGTCCGGCGACGCGAAGCGCGTCCGGCTCATCGGGGACACCGCTGACGCCAGATGCCAATGCGGCGCCGGATGGTGCGAGGGCAATCGCCGCGACGGCCAGGAGGAGGGCCATTGCCCATGCAGGCAACCGCGTGCCGCGTGCGCCTGCGACAGGGGCGTGCGGCATGGTCGCGGCAGCATACCGCCGCGGAATCGGTCTGGCATCATGCCCGGCATGGCGCCTCCCCGCGTGCTCTGGAGCCCGCCAGCCGACGCGCGGAGCCGCACGCGGGTCGGGCACTTCCTCGAATGGCTGGCCGACAACCGGGGACGCCGCTTCGAGGGCTACGCCGGCCTGTGGCTGTGGTCCGTCGACGACCTCGAGGGCTTCTGGGGATCGATCGCCGAGTATTTCGGCGTCGATTTCGAGACTCCGCCAGAGCAGGTGTTGACCTCCCGACAGATGCCGGGTGCCTCGTGGTTCCCTGGCAGCCGCCTCAACTGGGCCGCACACGCCCTGCGCTTGGCCGGCCGCGGCGACGACGACGTGGTCGTGATCGCGCGCTCCGAGACGCGACCCGAGCAGCGCCTCACCGCGACCGAGCTTCGCGAGGCCGTAGCGCGCGCCAGGGCGGGCCTCCTTCGCGTGGGGGTGCGGCGCGGCGATCGGGTGGCGGCCTACCTCCCCAACGTGCCGGAGGCGGCGATCGCACTGCTGGCGACAGCGAGCATCGGTGCCATCTGGTCCTCGTGCGCCCCCGAGTTCGGGACGCGGAGCGTGATCGACCGCTTCGGCCAGATCGAGCCGGCCGTCCTGCTCACCGTCGACGGCTATCGCTACGGTGGCAAGGAGATCCATCGGGAGCCAGAGGTGGCGGCCATCCGGAGCACGCTGCCCAGCCTGAAGGCGACAGTCGTCCTCCCCTACCTGACCGATGGAGCGGCGATCCCAGATGCCGTCGCCTGGAATGAGCTCGTCGCGGAGCAGGGCGAGCTCGCCTTCGAGCCGCTGCCCTTCGAGCACCCGCTCTACGTGCTCTTCAGCTCGGGAACGACCGGCCTGCCCAAGCCGATCGTCCACGGCCACGGCGGCATCCTCCTGGAGCACCTGAAGATCCATGCCCTGCACCACGACCTGGGGCCGGAGGACCGGTTCTTCTGGTACACGACGACCGGCTGGATGATGTGGAACTACCTCATCTCCGGGCTCCTCGTCAGCTCGACCGTCGTCCTCTACGACGGGAGCCCAGCCCATCCAGACCTGATGCACCTGTGGCGGATGGCATCCGAGACCGCCACCACCTGCTTCGGGACCAGCGCTCCCTTCCTGATGGCCTGCCGAAAGGCCGGCATCGCACCCGGTCGCGAGGTCGACCTCCCCGGGCTCCGCAGCATCGGCTCCACGGGCGCCCCGCTGCCCGCGGAAGGGTTCCGGTACGTGTACGAGGCGATCGGCTCGAACCTGCAGCTGGCCAGCGTCTCCGGAGGGACCGTTGTGTGCACCGCCTTTGTCGGCGCCAGCCCCCTGGTGCCGGTCTGGGAGGGAGAGATCAGCTGTCGCCATCTCGGGTGCCGCATCGAGGCCTTCGATGCGGACGGGCGGTCGGTCACCGGAGAACAAGGCGAGCTGGTGATCAGCGCGCCAATGCCGTCGATGCCGACCGGGTTCTGGGACGACCCGGACGGGAGCCGCTATCGCGCGGCGTACTACTCCGACTATCCAGGGGTCTGGCGGCACGGCGACTGGATCACGATCACCGAGCGCGGCAGCTGCGTGATCAGCGGTCGATCCGACGCGACCCTGAATCGCGGCGGGGTCCGGATCGGCACTGCCGAGTTCTACGCCGTCGTCGAGGGATTCCCGGAGATCGCCGACTCGCTGGTGGTGCACCTCGAGGAGGGAGATCGGCTCATCCTGTTCGTGGCCTTGCAGCCAGATACCGAGCTTGACGAGGCGCTTCGCGGCCGCCTGCGCGCGGAGCTGCGCACCTCCCTGTCGCCGCGCCACGCTCCCGACGAGATCGTGCCGGTGCCCTCGATCCCGCGCACCCTCTCCGGCAAGAAGCTTGAGGTTCCGGTCAAGCGCATCCTGACCGGCACGCCACCGGATGAGGCGGCGAGCCGCGGGTCGCTCTCGGATCCCACTTCGCTCGACGCGTTCGTCGCCCTGCGGGGATCGCTGGCCTGATGGGTCGCCCGGCCTACGTCGAGCGCACGCCCAGCAGGTTGCGGGCGATCACCAGCCGCTGGATCTGGCTGGTCCCCTCGCCGATCTCGGTCAGCTTCGCGTCGCGCAGGTAGCGCTCGACGCGGTACTCGGTCACGTAGCCGTAGCCCCCGTGCACCTGGATCGCGGCATCGGTCACCCGCGCGGCCACCTCGGAGGCGTACAGCTTGGCCATCGCTGCCTCGGTGGTATACGGCCGCTCGCGATCCTTCAGCCACGCGGCGCGGTAGACGAGCAGGCGCGCGGCGTCGATCTCGGTCGCCATGTCGGCGATCATGAAGGCGATCCCCTGGAAGGCGGCGATCGGCTTGCCGAACTGCTCTCGCTGCTTTGCATAGGCCGATGCCGCCTCGTAGGCGGCCTGCGCCAGGCCGAGCGCCATGGCCCCGATCCCGATGCGGCCGCCGTCGAGGGTCTTGAGGAACAGCCGATCCCCCTTGCCTTCCTCCCCGAGCAGGTTCTCGGCGGGGATGCGGCAGTCCTCGAAGAGGAGCTCACCGGTCTTGCTGGCGTGCAGGCCCATCTTCTCCTCGATGCGCCCGATGCTGAAGCCCGGCGTCCCTGCCTCGACGATGAAGGCGCTGATATGGCCTGACTCCGCCTCGCGCTCCGTGAGGGCCGTGACGATGTACGTATCGGCGACGCCCGCATTGGTAATGAACCGCTTGGACCCGTTCAGCACCCAGCAGTCAGCGTCGCGCAGCGCACGCGTGCGGGTGCCTCGCGAGTCGCTGCCCGCGCCGGGCTCGGTCAGGCCGTACGCGCCGAGCTTCTCGCCGGAGGCGAGCGGGCGGAGGTATCGGTCCTTCTGCTCCTGTGTCCCGGCCAGGTAGAGCGGGTTGCAGCCGAGGCTGGTGTGCGCGCTGACGATGATGCCGACGCTCCCCGACACCCGCGAGAGCTCTTCGATGGTGATCGCGTAGGCCAGCGAGTCGAGGCCGGTGCCGCCGACCTCCTCGGGATACGGCACGCCCAGCAGCCCCAGCGACGCGGCCTCGCGGATGATCTCGTGCGGGAACTCACCGGCTCGCTCGAGGTCATCGATGACCGGAGCGATGCGTCCCTCCGCAAAGTCGCGGACCGTGCGACGAATCTCCTCGTGCTCCCTGGAGAGCGCGAAATCCACGGCAGGAGAGACCCCCGGTGCGAGTTGAGACGGCGAGTCTACCGAACAACGACGCGACGGCGGCCTTGGTGGGCCGCCGTCGTGATGAATGCGGGACGCGGATTCAGTAGGCTCTGCGCCAGCGCTCCAGGTCTCGCCTCGACCTTAGCTCCTGCACGCGACGCGAGATCAGGACGCGACGGCGCGCAGAAATCGGCTTGGGTCGTGAGCGCTTGGCGTGGTTTGGCTTTCCCATGTGCACCCCCTTGACGCGCGCCGGCGCGGTTCAGTTGCAAGCCGCGTGCCGATATCGCACCACCTGTGCGTGAAGAGGGCGTGAAGGGTTCGATTTCCGCGGAACGCCGCGTATACTGCCGGCCACCGAGAGCCCTGCTGCAACGCGACAAGGTTGGTCGGCGCCTGCCGCCCCGAGGGTCCTGCGTGCCACAGATCGACGTTCATCTCGAGCGGGTCACAAAGCGATTCCACGAGGTCACCGCGGTCGACGATCTCTCACTCGAGATCAACCGGGGTGAATTCTTCTCGATGCTGGGCCCGTCCGGGTGCGGCAAGACCACCACCCTGCGCATGATCGGCGGCTTCGAGCTGCCGACCGCGGGAACGATCCGCCTGGGGGACCGGGACGTCACCGACCTGCCTCCCTTCCGGCGCGACGTGAACACCGTCTTCCAGAACTACGCGCTGTTCCCCCACCTCAGCGTCTTCGAGAACGTCGCCTTTGGGCTCCGGCGTCGCAAGGTGGACCGGGCCCAGATCGCCAAGCAGGTGGGCGACATGCTCGAGCTCGTAGAGCTCCCTGGCTACGAACGGCGGCGGCCCAACCAGCTCTCCGGCGGCCAGCAGCAGCGCGTGGCGCTGGCGCGGGCGCTCATCAACCATCCGCGCGTCCTGCTCCTCGACGAGCCACTTGGCGCCCTCGACCTGAAGCTGCGGAAGGCGATGCAGATCGAGCTCAAGCGGATCCAGACCGAGGTCGGCATCACCTTCATCTATGTCACGCATGACCAGGAGGAGGCGATGACCATGTCGGACCGCATCGCGGTCATGAACCATGGTCGGATCGAGCAGCTGGGCGCACCCGAGGAGCTCTACGAGCGACCTACCACGGCCTTCGTAGCAGGCTTCCTGGGCGTGAGCAACCTGCTCGACGGGACGGTCGCCGGCCGCGATGGCGCGCTGCTCAGCGTCAAGCTGGAGGATGGGACGCTGCTCCAGGTGCCCGCATCCGGCGTGAACGGCGCAAGCGAGGTTCGCATTGGCGTGCGACCGGAGAAGCTGCGGGTCGCGGCGCTGGCAGATGGCGACCCGGGCAGCACCGAGTCGGGCGTCAACACCCTCGACGGCACGATCCTGGACGCCAGCTACGTGGGGGTCAGCACCCAGTACCTCGTCAAGACCAGCACGGGCCAGCAAGTCACCGTCTACGCCCAGAACCTGGAGACGAGCGGTTCACGCGAGGGCCTGGCCGACGGCCAGCGCGTTCGCCTGAGCTGGCGTCCCCAGCACAGCTTCGTCATCGCCGGCGCTCATTCACATTCCGCCTTCCTCCGCGATGCCGGACGGGGAGGCGTCTACGTGGGCTCCACCCTCTCGCTGGGCGCGATCCTGGCCGCCTGTGGCGTCGCGCCCCAGGCGTCCAACACCGTGGCTGTGACCCCCAGCCCAACCGCAAGGCCTTCGAAGGCCGGCGTCCTGGCCTGGGCGAACTGGCCCGAGTACATCGACGTGGATGACAAGGGCAATCACCCAACCCTCGACAAGTTCCAGAAGGAAACCGGGATCAAGGTCACCTACACCGAGGCGATCAACGACAACGAGGACTTCTTCGGCTCCATCCAGCCCGATCTCGCGGCGGGGGGCCAGCTCTCCTGGGACGTCATCGTGATGACCGACTGGATGATCGAGCGGATGATCCGCCTCGGCTACCTGCAGCCTCTCGAGCACGCAGAGCTGCCGAACTTCACCGCCAACGCCGACCCACTCTACGTGGATCCCTGGTACGACAAGGGGAACAAGTTCAGCACCGCATGGCAGTCAGGGATCACTGGCATCGGGTACAACCCCAAGCTCACCAAGCGCGCGATTACGAGCATCGACGACCTCTTCGATCCCGCCTTCAAGGGGCGCTCAGGCATGTTCAGCGACATGCGAGATGACTACAGCCTGGTGATGCTCTCGCAGGGCGTGACGCTCGCGAACGCGACCATGGCCGACGTGCAGAAGGCGCACGACAAGATCAAGGCTGCACGAGAGGCGGGCCAGTTCCGCAACTTCTACGGGAACGAGTACTACGACGAGCTGGCCGGTGGAAACCTGGCGGTCACGATCGCGTGGTCGGGCGACATCACCCAGATGCAGCTCTATGACAACCCCGATGTGAAGTTCGTGATCCCCGAATCCGGTGGCATGCGCTGGGTCGACAACATGGCGATGCCAGCTCGGGTGAAGCACCCGACCGACGCCCACCTGCTCATGAACTTCTGGTACGACCCCGCGAACGCGACAACCCTGGCCGAGTACATCGGGTACTTCTCGCCGGTCAAGGGAGTTCCGGACCTGATCCGGGCCGATGCCGCGAAGGCCAGTGACAAGGCGACGAAGGACCAGCTCAACGTCATCGCCAACACGGTGGCGCCGACGAAGGAAGAGCTCGCCAACGTCTTCTACTACAAGGTGCTCACCGAGGACGAGGAGCGCGCCTGGAACGAGTCGTTCCAGGACGCATCCACCGGCTGACCGATCGCCTGAGGGCTCGGGAGGGATCCGATGCTGCGCCGCTACCGGTGGCTGGTGCCCTACCTGTTCATGACCCCCGGCGGGCTGTGGCTGCTCGCCTTCTTTGCCGCATCGTGCATTGGTCCAAGCAGATGGTGCGCTCGCTCGAGTACGGGCTGATCGTGACCGTCCTGACCCTGCTCATCGGCTACCCGATGGCCTACACCATCGCCTTCCGCGGGGGCCGGATCAAGAACGTCCTGCTCCTGCTGGTGATCCTTCCCTTCTTCACCAGCTTCGTGATCCGGACGCTCTCCTGGAAGCTGATCCTGGCGGACAATGGCTTCCTGCTCGGCACCCTGAAGGGCTGGGGGCTGCTGGATGATTCGTTCCGCCTGATCGCCACCCCGATCGCGGTGATCAGCGGGCTGACGTACAACTTCCTGCCGTTCATGGTCCTGCCGCTGTACGTGGCACTGGAGAAGATCGACGTGCGGCTCGTCGAGGCCGCGAGCGACCTGTACGCCAGCCGATTCCAGGCCTTCCTGCGCATCACGCTGCCTCTCTCGATGCCTGGCGTCTTTGCCGGATCGCTGCTGACCTTCATCCCGGCCGTTGGCGACTTCGTGAACGCAGCGCTCCTCGGCAGCCCGGACACGCAGATGATCGGCAACGTGATCCAGCGCCTGTTCCTCTCGAACAACGATTACCCGCAGGCCGCCGCCCTCAGCTTCGTGCTGATGGCCGCGATCCTCACCATGGTCTTCGCCTATGCCCGAGTCGTGGGCTCGGAGGAGCTGACGAGCGGATGACCGCGCCAGCCATCTCGCTCGAACGAGAACGCGGCCGAGGCGAGCTTGCCCCGGCGCACCGTGGAACGCCTGGGGAGCGCCTCCGACGGTTGGCCCTGCCTATCTACACGGGAGTGGCGGTCGCCTACCTCTTCCTGCCGATCGCGGTGATGATCGCCTTCAGCTTCAACGACCCGCGCGGGCGGCAGAACATCACCTGGCAGGGGTTCACGATCCAGAACTACTTCGATGTCTGGAGCCGGCCGAACATCACCGGGCCGATGGTCACCAGCATCTCGGTCGCCATCGTGTCGACCATCATCGCCACTGCGCTTGGGACGCTGATTGGCCTGGCCCTGACCCGCTACCAGTTCCGCGGTCGCGGGCTCACCAACGTCCTGATCTTTCTACCGATGGCCAGCCCCGAGATCGTCCTGGGTGCCTCGCTCCTCTCGCTCTTCGTCACGCTGGGGCTCGCGCGCGGGTTCGTCACCATCCTGATCGCCCATGTGATGTTCAACATCAGCTACGTGGTGGTCACCATCCGCGCGCGCCTTGCCGGCTTCAACCGCGCGCTGGAGGAGGCCGCCATGGACCTGGGCGCGGATGAGTGGGCGACCTTCTGGAAGGTGACCTTCCCGTTGATCTTCCCCGGCATCATGGCCGCGGCCCTGCTCGCGTTCGCTCTGTCGATTGACGACTACGTGATCACGTCGTTCGTCTATGGGTCGACGGTCACCTTCCCGCTTTGGCTCGGTCGACAGCGGCTCACCGCGGCGCCGACGCGAACCGACCGATGAGCGCTGTCGAGGAGTCCCGCGTGGCCACCGACGCCGGCGCGTGGCTCGACCTGCGTGGCGGGGTTCCAGCGGTCTGGAGCCGATACACCGACCTTGTCGTCGAGCGCGGCGAGGGGTCCTGGATCGAGACCGTCGAGGGCGACCGTTTCCTCGACTACACCTCGGGGATCGGGGTGACGAGCACCGGGCACGCCCACCCGCGCGTCTCCGCGGCGATCGCCGATCAGGCCGCGCACATCATTCACGCACAGCAGAACATCCTCTACCACAAGCCCGGACTGAAGCTGCACGAGCTGCTGCCGCGGCGCTTCCCCAACCTCCCGGCGGGCGAGTCGGCACGGCTCTTCCTGTCGAACTCCGGCGCGGAAGCCATCGAGGCCTCGGTCAAGCTCGCCAAGGCGGCCACTCGCCGGCCGGTGGTCGTCGCCTTCCGAGGCGGTTTCCACGGACGAACCCACGGCACCATGGCGCTCACCAGCTCCGGAATCCGGATCCGCGGGCATTTCGAGCCGCTCCCCGGCAGCGTGCACCACGTCCCGTATCCGTACCCGCTGCGCAACCCGACGGGGCGAACGCCGGAGGATGCGCTGGCGTTCACGCTCGCCTCCCTCGACGAGCTGTTCGCGACCATGGTCTATCCCGACGACGTCGCGGCGTTCCTGGTCGAGCCGATCCTTGGCGAGGGCGGCTACGTCGTCCCGCCGGATGCCTTCCTGCCGGCGTTGCGCGAGATCGCGGACCGGCACGGGATCCTGCTCATCGTCGATGAGGTCCAATCCGGCTACGGCCGCACCGGACGCTTCTTCGCCTCGGAGTGGACCGGCATCACCCCCGACGTGGTGGTGATGGCCAAGGGGATCGCCTCGGGGATGCCGCTCTCCGGGATCCTGGCGCGCGGCGACCTGTTGGATGCGTTTGGGCCCGGAGCGCACGGCGGCACCTACGGCGGCAACGCCGTGGCCTGCGCCGCCGCGGTCGCCACGCTCGAGGTCATCGATGACGAGGGCCTGGTGGCTGCTGCGGAGCGCCAGGGTCGCCGCCTGCTGGATGGACTGGCCGGCCTGACCGATGGGCGCCGCCAGGTGGCTGACCTTCGCGGACGAGGGCTGATGGTCGGCATCGAGTTCGCCGACCCCGACACGCTGGCACCTCGGCCGGACCTGGCCAAGGCCCTGCTGCACGCGGCCTTCGAGCGTCGCCTGCTGCTGCTGACCTGCGGGACGTGGAGCCAGGTGGTTCGCATCATCCCGCCGCTGGTAACCACCGACGAGGAGGTTGATCTCGCCGTCAAGGTCATCGGCGAGGCCCTCGAGGAGATCGAGGCCTAGGGGTCCGCGAAGGCCGCGAGAACCGATGCAGGGACCGGCACCAGCGGCGGGCGTGGCGTGATCCGCGCCCCGCGCTCGCCCGGAGCCTGATCCAGTCGAGTCGCGATGGTGGCCACGCAGCGCCGGCCCTGGCACTCGCCAAAGGCGACCCCGGTGCGGCGCTTGACCTCCTCGACCGTCGTCCATCCCTGGTCCGCGGAGCGATAGATCGCCTCAGACGAGCGCTCGCGGCAGATGCAGGCCAGCGCCCGCGGCATGGGCTCCAGCGGGCGGGCATCCTGGTCATCGGGCGGTCCTGCACGGCCCCCGTCCGTCGCCAGCAGCGCACGCAGTGCGGGATCGGTCCGCTCCAGACGAAGACGAGCGGCGCGGACGAGCCACGGCGTCGCGCGGTCCCCCTCGATGCGCGCCGCCCAGGCAATCCACTCGCCGTCGCGGCCGTCGAGCCAGAAGAGGGTCGCGCCATCGGCCGCCGGCAGGTCATCGTCGCGGATCAGCAGCTCTTCGAGGTCGAGCCGGAGGAGCGGCTCGACACGCAGGGGCGCACGCTGCGCCACGTCACCACCGCGCTCCGGGGGGGCGAGCCGATCCCAAGCCATCGCCGGGTTGAGCGCATCGGTCATTCGAGATGTTCCTGCAGGCGCCGGTAGTCGGACGCGAAGTAGATCAACGGGTCGCCTTCTTCCTCGAAGCCGGCGGCCACGATCTCACCAATGAACAGGGTGTGGTCGCCACCCGGATGGCGTTCGACGAGGCGACAGTCGAAGTAGGCGATCGATCCATCCAGGATCGGGGAACCCGTCTCCGCCTCGTGCCAGGGGGCGTCACAGAAGCGGCGGAGCTTGGCGGCGGTCGTCGGCTGGGCGAAGCATTCGGCGATGCTGCGCTGCTCGCGAGAGAGGACGCTGACCGCGAAGGAATGGCTCTCGATGATTCCCTGGTGCGTCTCGCTCCGGGCGTTGACGCTGGCCATGAGTAGCGGCGGATCCATGCTGATGGTGGCGATCGCGTTCGCGGTCATCCCGGCCAGCAGCGGGCCGCGCCGGGCGGCGACCACCGTCACTCCTGTCGCGAAACGGCCCATCATCGAGCGCAGCCACGCGCGTTCCTCCTCGGAGATCGGCACCGTTGCAGCGCCGACTCCGCGATCGAGACGGCCTCCGGTGCCTATCGGTATCGCTCCAGCTTCTCGAGGACAGCGTTGGCCGTGCCCCATTCGTCCGCGGTGGGCGTCCGCGCGCGCTGGATATGGACGAGCGGCACCGCGTTCCAGGTGGGGCCATCCTCGCGCGGAATGCGGATCGCGAGGTCCCCGCGGTCCAGATAGGCGACCATGGTTGCCCCACGATCGCCGCCACGCGCCAGCGCCCGTTCGACGGTCTGCGCGAACTCCTCGTGACTCCCGTACTCGAGGCTGATCCGGGCCGCGATCAGGCCGGAGGCGGGCGGAAGGACTGCGGCGCGCTCATCCGCCATCGGTCTAGGCCCAGCCCAGGGCGCTGAAGAGCCACGAGAAGACCGTGACCGCCCCGACCAGGAGGAAGACGAGGACCAGCACGACCAGTACGAAGCCGATGGCGTTGGCCCAGCCCGGGACGCGTGATCCGCCTGCGCGGCCCACCGATCCCTGCGCCAGCCAGATGGCAAGCGCATCGCCGTCGACACGCAGCTCGACGTCCCCGTCGAGTGGGACGACCACCAGGCGCTCGCGCTCGCCGCGCACCGGCTCACCGGTGATCAGCGCCCGGGACTCCTCCTCGTGCCGGACGAGCAGGGCGTGGTTGCCGGTCGCGTTGGTCAGGCCGACCGCGTTGAGCCGCCCGGAACGGCCGACAGGCAGCGAGCGAAGCTCGGATTCCACGTTTCGCAGAATACAGCCGGGATCAGGTCTCCCGAATGCGACGAGTGCTGGCGGCCAGCAATAGTGGCCTTGCAACCATGGGCCGCTCGGGAATCAGTTCCGATCAGGTGCTCGGGCGTCAATTTGGCTCGCGCGCGTGGTCGCTTGACATCCGCGGCCGCCATGTCATGGGCTGCTACGGTTGCCCGATTGTCGTAAGGCCACCATGAGTAGCAATAGTGGCCGCGGCCACCGGCCCAAATCAGTTTCCGTCCAGCGCACGAAGCATGGGCTCCAGGGCAGCGATGCTCTCGACGGTGATCGGGTCAAGCACGAGCTGCACGTGGCTGACGCCTTCCGCGGCGAAGGCGCTCAGCGTCGCCGCCAGCGTCTCGGGCGGACCGTCGATCGGGTCCGGATCCTCCTCGGTGACGTCGCCCTTGTGCCGGCCGAGCGCTCCCGGCAGTGCAACCAGCAGCGCGACGGTGCGCGCAACCTCCGCCGGCTCGCGGCCCGCCGCTCGACACGCGGCGTCGACCGTCTCGCGCATGGGGCGATAGCCCTCCACCGTGTTCCCGAACCACTGGTACCACGCGTTCCACGCCTGGACGTGGGGCAGGGTGATGGCGAGCATGCGCTCGCCCATGGAGCCCACCATCAGCGGCGGCCCTCCGGGCCGTGCGGGAGAAGGATGCAGCTCGCAATTCGGTGCGGAGTGGTATCGGCCGTTGAGGTCGACCCGGCCGTCGCGGAGGAGACCGTGGATGATCGCAAACGCCTCCTCGAAGCGGCTTACGCGGTGATCGAAGGGGGCGCCAAAGGCGTCGAACTCGGTCTGGTTCCAGCCCGCGCCGACCCCCAGGATCAGCCGGCCGCCCGAGTTGTCGTCAACGGTGGCCGCCATCTTGGCTAGCACCGCGGGATTGTGGAAACCCACGCAGGCCACCAGCGGACCGATCTCGACGCTCCGGGTGACCGCCGCCAGGGCGGCCAGCAGCGACCATGCCTCCCACGGGCCACGCGGCGGTCTATCGGGGAATCGGTAGAGCAGGTGGTCTCCCACCCACACTGAGTCGAGGCCAACCTCCTCTGCGGTCTGCGCCATCCGCCGCAGCTCGCCCCAGCCGACCTCGCGCTCGACCTCGGGGAGCTGGACCCCGACCTTCAGTGGCCTGGCCACGCCGCGCTCTCAGGCAACCCGCTTGGTCTTCTTGGAGACGTAGTCGACCAGCACGTACTCGCCCAGGTGCTCGGGCTCAACGTAGAAGGCGCGGCCGCGGTTGATACGGCTCATCAGGTCCACGAACTCGGAGAGGTAGCGGGAGCGTTCGAGCATGAAGGTGTTGATCACGATCCCCTCGCGCGTGCAGCGGCCGACCTCGCGGAGGGTGGATTGCATGGTGCGGATGGTGGGCGGGTAGGCGAACTCGACCTGGCCGTTGGCGATGTGCGCGGTGGGCTCGCCGTCGGTGATGACCACGATCTCCTTGTTGCCGCCGCGCCGCCCCAGCAGTCCGCGGGCGATGATCAGCGCGTGCTGCAGGTTGGTGCCGTACTCGAACTCATACGGCGACAGGGTCGCGATCGCCTCGGGCGCGATCTGGCGCGCGTAGTAGGCGAACCCGACCACGTACAGGCGATCACGCGGGTACTTGGTGGCGATCAGCGTGTGCAGCGCCATCGCCACCCGCTTGGCGGCGGTCGAGCAGCCGCGCAGCAGCATGGAACGGCTCATGTCGAGGAGCAGCACGGTGCTGCTCACGGTGGTCTCCTCCGACCGGTGAACCTCGAAGTCCCCTGGACCGATGGCGACCGGCAGGCCCGGTCCGGTGCGCGCCATGGCGTTGAAGAGCGTTCGATTGATGTCCACAGCGAACGGATCGCCGAACTCGTAGGGCTTGGTCTCGTCGGTGCGCTCCCCGCCCGAACCGGCATGCGGGAGCGCGTGGCCACCCAGTGACTCGCGGCGGAGGCGGCTGAAGATATCGGCGAGGGCCTGCGTCCCGAGCTTGCGGGCGGCGCGCGCTGTGAGCTCCAGCCGCCCGCCGTCCCGCTCCAGGTATCCCGCCTCCTCGAGGGCGCGTGTCAGCTCACGGAGCTGTGCCAGGTCCTCGGTCGCGTCCTCGCCCGCGAGGTCGCGCAGGAGTTCGGGGTCGATGCGCTCCAGGCCGTCGGGATCGCGTGCGCCGACCAGCTGCTCCTCCATGGTGTCGTAGCGCTGCTGGCGGTCTATGGCCGCCAGCGCCTCTGGCAGGCCCATCGGCTCATCGCCCTCGAACGGATAGGGCTCGCCAAACGCCTGATCCGGGCGTAGTGCCTGAAGGTTGCCCGCCAGGCGGGCCATGTCCCAGCGCAACCGGTCGTCGCGCAGCAGCTCGTCCATCATCGACTCCAGCTCGCCGCGCATCTCCGGCGAGAGTGAAGCGAGGAGCGACGCCATCTGGGATGCCTGACGATGCAGGTGATCGATCAGCTGATCGAGCGTTTCGATGCCCGGCGGAAAGAACTGCCCGTGCTGCATCATGAAGCTCTCGAAGTCCGCCCGGGTATCGGTCCCTTCGGCATGCTTCTCGAGGAGCTGGTTGAGGTCGCGGACCATGTCGCGGACCCCGGTCAGCTCTTCCGGCGTCACGCGCTGGACGCCCTCTTTCAGCCCCTGGAAGTAGTTCTGCAGGACCTGCTGGCGAAGCTCGTCGGACAGCGCATTGAACGCATCGCGGGCGTCGGGATCCATGAATTCGTAGTCGCGGAGCCCATTGAGCCGCCCAGCCACGCCGGGGGGCAGGGCGTCCAACCGGTCGCGGCGTTGCTGCGCGGTCCGCCGCAGCACCTGCTCGGCCATCCTGGCCTGGTCCTGATCTGCACCCGGTGGGGCGTCGAGTGACGCCTGCTCGGCGGCGTGGAGGCGCCGCTCGATGCCCCCACGCTCCTGCTCGATAATCCCGGCGAGACGTTCCTCGAGGTCGCTGATCACCGAGTCCAGGTTGGATCGCTCGAGCTCGGCCTGGCGGCGACGACGGAGCTGCTCGAGGATTCGACGCAGGCCCGGAATGTCACCACCGCGTGCGCCGCCCCGCATGCCCCGCTGCATGAGCCGCTGCAGCGCGCGGCGAACGTCGCCTTCGGCCAGCACGTCCTCGCTCAGGGCGCGCAGGACGTCGTCCGCATCGAACGGCGGAAGCTGCTGCGAGCCGTCCCAGCGGCTGTACCGATACGTGCTCATGCGCCGCCGAGTGGTCTCGCCGGGTCGACCGTGGCGCTAGCGCGCGTAACGAACCGCACCGCCGCGCCGCTCCTTGTTGAGGCGCCGGTTGAGGTGCAGTCCCTCGAGGACGAACTCCACGCCGCTCGCCAGCGAGGCTGGTGACTCGCCGACGTCCAACCGGCCGATGATCCGCCGCAGCTCCGCGATCTCGCTCACCAGCTTCTCGTGCGCCGAGCTGGGGACAT
>VBGQ01000025.1 GCA_005882055.1 Chloroflexota bacterium | reverse complement strand
TGTTACGCCACGTGTGCATAACGTCGGTCGAGGGAGGCGGGGACGCCTCTCAGCCGACGGCAGGTTGACGGTTTCGGAACGCCGCGTCGGATATCTGGGCTTCGGGACCCCTTCCGCCGACCATACGCTCACCGCGCGTAACATCCCGCGTCGCATGGAGCGGGGCTCAGGACCCGAACGCCTCTTTGACGATGCGTGCCTGCTCGGCGGCGTGCGCGGCGTGGTAGCCCTCCGCCGGCCTGGAGCGCTCGGGGCGGGATATGTCGCCCAGGGGGATCTGGTACGGAACCAGGTGCCGGATCTTGGGCAGCACGAACTTGCGCGCGCCCATGTTGCGAGGCTCCTCCTGGACCCAGGCGACCCGCTCCGCGGCCGGATAGCGGTCGAGCACGGCGCGCAGCGCGTCGCTGGGGAACGGGTAGAGCTGCTCGACGCGGACCACCGCGACCCCCGCCGCGCCCTCACGCGACGGAGAACCCACGATGTCGTAGTAGACCTTGCCGCTGCACAGGATCACGCGCCGCACCCCGGCCGCTGCTTTGTCGGAGCCGCGCTCGGGGTCGTCGAGCACCGGCCCGAAGGCGCCATCGGTCAGATCAGAAAGGCGGGACGCGGCCCCCTCGAGGCGGAGCAGCGACTTGGGGGTCATGACCACGAGCGGCCGCAGCTCACCGTGGAGTGCCTGGCGGCGCAGGAGGTGGAAGTACTGCGCCGCGGTGGTCGGGTAGACGACGCGAATGTTGCCCTCCGCTCCCAACGCCAGGAACCGCTCCAACCTCGCGGAGGAGTGCTCGGGCCCCTGCCCCTCGTAGCCGTGCGGCAGCAGCAGGGTCAACCGTGAGGTCTGCCGCCACTTCGCCAGCCCCGCAATCACGAACTGGTCGATGATGATCTCCGCCCCGTTCGCGAAGTCCCCGTACTGCGCCTCCCAGATGACGAGCGCCTCCGGCGCCGTGACCGCGTAGCCGTACTCGAAGCCCATCGTCGCGTACTCGGAGAGCGGCGAGTTGTGCAGCTCGAAGCTGGCGCGCGCGCCGTCGAGATGCTGGATGGGCGTGAACGGCTCCCCGGTCCTGGCGTCGACCAGTGTCTGGTGCCGCTGGCTGAAGGTGCCTCGAACGGTGTCCTGCCCCGAGATGCGGATCGGGATGCCATCCACGATCAATGACCCGAAGGCCAGCGACTCCGCATGGCCCCATTCGATGCGCCCGCCCTTTTCCGCGAGCGCCTCTCGACGCCGTTCGAGCTGCTTCTCCAGCTTTGGGCTGAGCGTGAACTCCGGCGGGAAGCGGTAGAGCTGCGAATTGACCGTCCGCAGCATCTCGGCCGGGACCGCCGTCTGCGGCTCGCGCGCGGCCTCATGCGGGAGGGAGTCGGCGCCGCGGTCGAGCGTTGGCTCGGTCGCCTTCTTGCGGACCGATGCCTGGCGCTGCGCCAGGCTCTTCGCCAGCGCCTTGGCCTGCGCGGCCGCCTCGTCGGAGGAGACGACGCCATCGGCCTCCAGGCGTTGCAGGTAGAGCTCTCGGACGGACGGATGCTGTGCGATGGTTCGGTACATATCCGGCTGGGTGTAGGCGGGCTCGTCGGCCTCGTTGTGGCCATAGCGGCGGTACCCGACCAGGTCGATGACCATGTCGCCGTCGAACTCGGCCCGGTACAGCATCGCCAGTCGAGCGGCGGCAAGGCAGGCCTCGGGGTCGTCCGCATTGACGTGGACGATGGGCACGTCGAACCCCTTCGCGAGGTCCGATGAGTACGTCGTCGAGCGCGCCTCGCCCGCCGCGGTCGTGAAGCCGATCTGGTTGTTGGCGATCAGGTGGACCGTGCCGCCGTTCGCGTAGCCGGCCAGCCGGCTCAGGTTGAACGTCTCGGCCACAACCCCCTGGGCCGCGAAGGCAGCGTCACCGTGGATCAGGATCGGGATCGTGACCCGCGTGTCCACGGTCGCCACCGCCTTGGAGCGATCCGTCTGCTCGGCGCGAGCCCGGCCCTCGACCACCGGATCCACCGCCTCCAGGTGGGACGGGTTGGGCATGACGCTCACGTCAACCGAGCCGGTTGGGGTCTCGAAACGTCCGGAAGCGCCCAGGTGGTACTTCACGTCGTCGGCCTGGCGATCCTCCGGCATCAATTCCTCGTCCAAGCGACTCGCCTCGAACTCGGAGAGGATCGACTCGTAGCTGACGCCCACGATGTGTGCCAGCACGTTGAGCCGGCCACGATGCGCCATGCCGATCACCGCGTGACGGGTGCCCTGCTCGCCTGCCATGCGAAGGATCACCTCGAGCATCGGGACCATCGTGTCGAGGCCTTCGATGCTGAACCGCTTCTGTCCCAGGTAGGCCTTGTGCAGGAATCGCTCGAGTCCCTCCACGGCGGTTAGCCGCTCGAGGAGGGCGCGGCGCTCATCGGTGCCCAGGGGCTGACGGTGCTCTCCCGACTCGATCACGCGACGTAGCCACGCTCGCTCCTCGTGGTTGCCAATGTGCTCGACCTCGTACGCGATGGTTCCGGTGTACGTCTGGCGCAGCTGCTCGAGCACCATCTCGAGGTTGTCTCCAGGCACATGGACGCCGAGCGGCGAGGCGGGGATTCCGGCGAGCACATCCGGCGTCAGGCCGTGGAAGGCCGGATCCAACGCCGGATCGCCGGGCGGCTCGCTGCCGAGCGGATCGAGGCTGGCGCCCAGGTGGCCGTAGATCCGATACGCGTCGACCAACGACATGGCCGCCGCCATGTGCGCGAGCTCCTCGACCGATGCCGCGTCCCTAGGCGCGGTTGCTCCGGCCTCCGGCGGGGCGGCTGGCCGGGGCGGCGCGCCCTGCTCCAGCGTCGCGCCCATCGATTCGAACACGCTGGCGTAGAAGTCATCGCGTCCTGCCAACGACGACTCGATCCGGCCCAGGAAGGTCCCAGACTCGGCGCCCTGGATGATGCGATGGTCGTAGGTGCTGGTGATGGTCATCAGGCGGTGCTCGCCGACGGACCGGATGGCGCCCGTCGCGACGATCGTCCCCTGGCCTGCCATCAGGCGGGGGACCGAGGCCGTCGTTCCGAGCGTGCCGGGGTTGGTGAGGGTGATCGTCCCCCCGGCCATGTCATCCGGCGAGAGATGGTTGGCACGCGCCTTCTCCACGAGCTCCTCGTATCGGTCGTGGAAGGCAGCGAAGTCCATCGCCTCCGCTCCCTTGATGACCGGCACGACCAGGAATCGGCTGCCCTCGCCGCGCTCCACGTCCACCGCCAGGCCAAGGTTCACGGCGCCGGGGTCGAGCCGGAAGGGCTGGCCATCGGTCTCCGCGTAGGCATGGGTCATGGATCGTTGAGCGTTCGCGGCGCGGACCATGGCATAGCCGATCAGGTGCGTGAAGCTGACCTTGCGGGGCGCGATCTGCTGATTGAGCTCGCGCCGGCGTGCCTCCAGGACGCTCACGTCAATGTCGCGGAAGCTCGTGGCGGTGGGGACCGCCAGCGAGGCGGTCATGTTCCGCGCCAGCCGGGCCGCCGGACCACTGATCGGCTGGCCGCCGGAGGGTGGCGCGGCCGCCGTCGATGTCGCGGGCGGCGCGAGCGCCGGCGCGGGCCCTTCGCCGTTGCTCGCAGGCTGCGCGGCCGTGACTGGCTCGAGCCCCGCGAATCCCGCGTCGAATCGAGCACGCCACTCCGGGTCCACCGAGGACGGATCGGCCCGGTACAGCTCGTAGAGATCCGCCACGTAGCCCGCGTTGATCAGGTTCAGATCGTCCGGCGGCTGCGTGGCCTTCTGTTCCGCCATGCCCGAAAGGATAGGCGGCGTGCGAGCGCCCGTTCAGGTGGCGGGGCTCTCCTCGTGCTGTCGGGCACGGTAGGCGCGCGACTTCATGCGGCTGCCGCAGATGGCCATGGTGCACCAGGTCCCTGAGCGATTCCGGGACTGGTCGAAGAAGAGCCACTTGCAGGCGTCGTTGCGACACGCCTTCATGCGCGACCAGGATCCGTCCGCCATGGCGCTCACCAGCGTGGACAGCAGACCCGAGAGGAACCCGTCCACGCCGTGGGTCGCCGGCTCGAGGCGCCAGGCGGCCGAGCCTGTGATGGCCGGGACCATCGGCAGGCGGGCTGCCGCGCGGTTCATGGCCGCCAACCGCTGCTGGTCGAGAGGCTCGCCGTTGTTGGCGAGGCCAAGCGCGCGGATCCCCTCTCGCACTGCCAGCGCGCGATCGTGCGCATCGCGGGTCACGCGCGAGCCGGCGTCCATCGCTCCTGCGGCAACGAGCCAGGCGTGCAGCAACTGGGGCGTCCCAATGGCATCACGTCCCGCCTCGACATCGTTGGTGTTCACGAAGTCCTGGATCCGATGCAGCTCGGCGCTCGGCGCCGGCGGGCGCCCTCCGGGCTCCGGCCAGTCGGTCGGGATCGTCATGGGACGAAGGCTATCACCAGTCATCACCCGATGACAGGTGACGCCGCATCGGTCCTTCCGCCGGACGATAGGCTCACCCGGCGTAACACGCGTGAGGAGGACCAGCGGGGCGCCGCTCAGGAGCTGGGAGGGGCTGCCTCTCCGTCGATCGTCTCTCCGGCGTGGACGTCCCGTCGAGCGGTGAATCCACGGGCGATCAGGAGGAGTCCCAGCACGATCACCGCGACGGGCAGGACCCAGTCGGGGAGAGGGAAGCGGCGGCCGGAGATGCCCAGGAGCCCCTCGAAGAAGAGGAAGCCTGCGATGAAAAGGCCCAGAGCGGTGACGACCTGCCACAGGCCGACGCGCAGCATGCCGGCGTTCCCGGTCCGCAGCCCGTAGAGCACTGTGCCGACCCCGCTGCCACCGGGTGCGATCAGTGTCCAGGCATACGCCCAGCTTTCCCAGTGATCGGTCGTGTTCTGGTAGAGGAGGATCAGCCCTACGATGGTGACCATCGATCCGGAGATGGTCAGGCCGCTCCCATCTCGTTGGGTGAGGCCCAGCAGCACGAGCGCCAATCCGGGACCGATGACGTAGATCGGCCAGCCATAGCGCCCCAGGTCGATGTTCCAATACTCGCCGGCCAGGAAGACGAGGCCGAAGGCGATCAGCAGCACCCCTACCACGGCTGCTCCGCCGCTGCCCCGACGCCGCTGCGAGTCGATCATCTCGCGATCCTATGCCCGATCTCGCGGGGCGGACAAGACCTCCCTCACCGTCGCGCCGTCGACGTTTCGCCCGGTGCAGACCACCGCGATGCGCCGTCCTTCGAGCGAAGGATCGCGACGCGTCAGGAGTGCCGCGATGCCGAGCACTGCGCTCGCCTCCAGGAGCACCCGTTGCTCGTCGATCGCCCAGCGCATGGCATCGGCCAGCTCTTTCTCGTCGACCAGCAGGACCGCGTCCACGACCTTGCGCGCCAACGCCCAGGTGATGCTGCCGCGCTCGATGTTGCCGCTGACCCCGTCGGCGAGGGTTGGGGCGATCGGCACCGGCTTGGTCGAGCCCGTCTCGAAGTAGACATACATCGGCGGCGATGCCGAGGGCTGGATGCCAACCAGGCGCAGCCCAGGCTTGACAGCCTTGGCCCACAGGCCGATGCCGCAGATCAGCCCGCCTCCCCCAATCGGCGCGAGGATCGCTTCGCATTCGGGCCAGGCCTCGAGGATCTCGAGCCCGATGGTGCCCTGCCCGGCGATCACGTCGGCATCGTTGTACGGCGCGACGTAGACCGCCGCTCCGAGCTGCTCCCTGCGGCGGGCTTCCGCCTCCGCTTCGTCGTAGTCGCGACCTTCGGGCTCGACGGTGATCGTGTCGGTCTCGAGTGACCTGAGCCACTGCAGCTTCGCCGGCGAGACGTCGTGTCCGACGAGGATGGTCACCGCCATGCCGTACCGGGCTGCGGCGTGCGCCACGGCGATGCCGTGATTGCCCGAGGAGACCGTGATCAGCGGCAGGTTGGGCTCGGAGCCGGACGCGCGAGCCGCGGCAAGCAGGGAGAGCTTGTTGTGAGCGCCTCTGATCTTGAACGAGCCGGTGGGTTGGAGCGCCTCGAGCTTCAGCCGTACCTCGGCGGCGCCGGACGTCGCGGCGAGCGAGGGAGCCGGCTCCAGCGGCGTCTCGACGGCGATGCCGCGCAGACGCTCGCGAGCGGCCAGGATGTCAGTCGGGGTTGGCAGGGGCGGCGCCACCGCCGCAGTGTACGGGGCAAGGTTGGCGAATCCGTATCAGGCGACCGCGGCAGCCTCGTCTGGGGGATTCGGATCGTCTTCGCCACCGGACGCATCCACGAAGGCGCGCAGTCGCCTGCTGATACGCATCAGCTGGCCGAGCCGATCTTCCAGTCGTGCGCGTTCCACCGGGGTCGCCCAATGGCGGAGGGTGAAGTCGATCTCGTGCTTATGGCGCGTGGCCGTCGCGAACATCTCCTCGATGCGGTGCACCGCCTCATCGTCCTCAGTCGACTCCATGGCGCGGCGATGCTGCTCGAGCACCTCGAGGTAGTACGAGGTCGCCAGTCGATCGAGGTCGCGCTGGGCGTCGTGCTCCCACGGCTGGGGTGGCCCGCCGAACCCGTAGCGGCGCCATTCGCGCGCCTGCACGCCGTGCATCGGTCCATTCGCTCCTTGACTGGCCGCTGGATCGCGGACGCGCTCGTGCTCGCCCGTGGCCGGACGATACCGGCGCCCGTGCCGAGCTGAAACGGACCGTCCGGGCTATTGATCTACGTCGATCTCGCCGTTGGCAAGGCGGCGGTGAAGGATCTCCTCCGCGGAGTCCGGACCATTCACGGGTCCGCGCCACCCGCCCTCGTGGGTGCGCAGCAGTCGAACCAGCAGCACCACCACGAGTGCGACGACCAGGATCCAGAAGATCCAGGACATGATCATGCCGACCCATATCCCGCCATCACCGATTCGGTACGGAACGCCGAACGGCACGTTAACTACTCCTTTCAGAAGGCTCCGAGGCCTGCGCGGGCGTGCGCAGCCGCGTGCCAGGCATCTTCATCTCGCGATCACCTGAAACGGGCATGAACATCCGGCATGGGGCTTGGAGCAAGTCAGGCTCTTTATCGGGCTCGAAATCGGTCCTTTGGTAACATGCCACGGCGCATCCGCTGGGGTGTGGCCAAGTGGTAAGGCGCCTGACTCTGGATCAGGAGATCGAAGGTTCGAATCCTTCCGCCCCAGCCAATCCCGTCGCACCGGGATCACCGTTCAACGTTTTGCGCTCACCTCGCGTCGCTCTTGAAGGACGAACACGTCCTAAGCACCTCGCAGAGGAGTCGCGAAGCGTGAACGCAATCGTCAAGCGCGCTCTCACCGTCCTGACCCTGAGCCTCCTGGTCCTGGCTCCTGCCTCGATCGCCAGCGCGGCGACCGGTGGGAAGGTCACCACCGAGCAGCAGCGCGGCCCCCTGATCAATGCCTCGTTCACCTCATTCGATGCATCTGGCTGCATCGAGACCGATTCGTTCGTGACGGCCAACAGACCGACCGTTCACGAGCTTCCTGGGCAAGCCACGACGACCGGCATTGGCGCGGTCAATGTCTTCGAATACGACAGCTGCACGGATACCACCCTGCTCCAGGCCGTGGGGCAGACCGACACGCTCTCCGACGCAGAGTTCCAGGTGTCCAATCAGTTCGACACGGCCGCGCTGCACACCACGATTCCCGTCACCAACATCGACACCGGAGACACCTTCGACCTCAGGGTCGACGTCACCCTGGTCGGGACGAGCGTGATCAGCCGCGACCACGAAAACACGAACGACTTCTACGGTGGTGGCTGCCACGTCCTGAATCGGTGGAAGGGCTCTGGCCGGACCGCGACCGCCTCGGGCGCCGTCTCGGATGGCGTCACGAACTTCACGCCCAGCGCGACGGACTCAGCGGAGATCGGCCTCGTCATCGACGGCTTCGTTGTCATCGACTGCCCGTAGGGTTCAGCAGCAGCGCCCACTGTGGGTACGGCAAGGGGACCGGTAGAATGGTCGCGCGCTTCGGAGTTCTCGGCGCAGTTTCAGCTCCAGAGGTTCCCTTGACCGAGACGCAGATCGAGGAGCATCCCGCCTTCGTGCCGTCGGAGCATCCAGTCGCGGCGGACATTCACGCGGAGCATCTCGGCTGGCACGAGATCGTGCGCCTGATCCGCCATCTGAACTCCCGGGAGCGGATGCTGCCCGGCTACTACCGCGACCCGGATTGGTCGGTGCGCGACCTGGTGGCACACATCGGCACCTGGCTGGCGGAGGCCCAGGTGCAGCTCGAACGCGTGCGCGCCGGAACCTACGAGGGCCACGACATCGACATCGATGCCAAGAACGCGTACTTCCTGCAAGCCATGCACGATCAGCCGTGGTCGGTGACCTGGGTGCAGGCCCACGCGGCGCGGACCAAGATGCTCGAGGAGTGGTACGGCCTGAGCGAACGGACCGATGAGGCGGCGTGGTGGATCCACAAGGCGGGAGCCGAGCACTACGCCGAGCACCTGCCACGGCTTGGCGAATGGGTCGCCGAGCTGATGGCCCTCCGTCCTGCGGACGAGGAATCCTCCTGACAAGACCAGGACTCTCGGGCCTTGCCGGTCCTGTGCCCGAAGCCTAGAGTGCACCGATCCGGCATCCATCTTCCCCCGAGCTGGAGACCGATCCGGTGCACCCGAGCGACACCCAGCAGCTTGTCTTCGACCCGATCGTCCGCCAGACGATCCTGGTCTCCGCGCTCTACCTGAGCACGGCGCTCGGCGGTGTCCTGGCGTTTGTGTATGGAGCCCGATTCGGGCGGCTGGGCCTCGCGGTGGCGGTCATCTCCGGAGCGTCGATGCTCGCCACGACCGCGCTCCGGGCACCGTGGCTCGTGCCGTTTGCGTTGCTGGGGCTTCTCTGCACCGGGCTGGCGGGCCGCTCTATCGCACGCGAGCGCGCCAACCGCTGACTGTCGTCCGGGTCCCCCGCGGGCACCTCGCGGCTCGCGGCGCATACTGAGCCCTGGGCATGCAGCGTGTGAGCGCGATGATCCCGGCCCTCGATACCCGCGATATCAGCCACGAATTCCTCGATCAGGCCACCCTGGATGTGGTCGAGCTGCGCCGCAACCTGCGCGAGATGGCGATGCTCAATCGCCTCCCCGGCGGGGTATCCGCGAGCGCGGCCGCCATCGAGTGGCTGCTGGATGGGACCCAGTCCGCGGTAGTCCTCGACATCGGCACTGGCCCCGGCGATCTCCCCGCCCGGCTGGCCCGCAACGCCGGAGCGCGCCGGCTCCGCGTCCTGGCGTCTGACCTTCGCCCCCAGGTGCTCGAGTACGCGGCGCGTCGCCTGGACCGATTGGCGGATGTCGAGCTGTTGGAAGCCGACGCCCGGCAACTGCCGTTCGCCGACGACAGCGTCGATGTCGCGCACTCCTCGCTCGTCCTCCATCACCTCGATCCCGCGGACGCCGTGCGCGCGCTGGGGGAGATGCGCCGGGTGGCGCGACGTGGCGTGGTGGTCAACGACCTGCGTCGCGGACGCCTCGCCTTCCTGGTCAGTGCCCTGACGGTTCTGGGCCTTGCCCGCGCGCGCTACACGCGCCACGACGGGGTCCTCTCCGCGCGGCGCGCGTATACGCTCGATGAGCTCGACGCGCTCGCGTCCTCCGCCGGGCTGCGCCGGGTCAGGCGTTCGCAGGCGTTCCTGCCTCGCGTAGTAACCGTGTACCGATGACCCTTCCATCCAGCTGCGAAGTCCTCGTCGTCGGGGGCGGGCCGGCAGGTTCTGCCCTGGCGACGGCTCTCGCAAACGCGGGCCGCGACGTGCTGCTGGTCGAGGCGCGGCGCCATCCGCGGACCAAGACCTGCGCGGAGTACGCGAGCCCGCGGATCGCCGAGGAGCTAGGGCGCCTGGGCACGCCTACCGCCGACTGGCAGCAGTCCGCAGTCCCGCTGAAGGGCATGCAAGTGATCGTGGGCCAGGACGCGTTCGGGCTGCACTATGCCGACCGCGGCGGCGAACGGGCGGCGTGGGGCCTCGATCGGCCGGGGTTCGACGCCCTTCTCGCGGCCGGTGCCGCGAGGGCCGGCGCACGGGTCCTGGAGCGCACCACCTTCCTGCGACCGCAGGTGACCAACGGCCGCATCAGCGGCGCAGTGCTGCGCGACTCGAGTGGTGAGCATCGTGTCCAGGCCCGATGGCTGGTGGGAGCCGATGGCGCTCGCTCGCGGGTGGCGAGCTCGCTGGGCGTGAGCCGTGGCGCATTCGCGCCACGGCGGCTCGGCCTCGTGGCCCGCTACGAAGGCATTCCGGAGCTCGCTGGGCATGGCGAGATGCACGTTGGCCGCGGTTTCTACATTGGCCTGGCACCCGTACCAGGCGGCCAGCTCAACGTGGGCATGGCGCTCCCGCTGCCGCGTAGCGGGAATGCTCGCCCTCCGGCGGAGCGTGCCTTCGAGTCCGCGATCGCCGGCCTGCCAGCCGTCGCGGCGCGGCTGGCCGGATCGCGACGGTTGACCAGCATCCACGGTGCCGCGCCCATCGGGCACCGCGTGACACGCGCTGCGGGCGACGGCTGGCTTCTGATCGGCGATGCTGCGGGGTTCATCGACCCGTTCACCGGAGAGGGCATCTACCGGGCGTTGCGCTCCGCGCGGCTCGCGTCCGGGGCCCTGGCAGGACCCGATGCGAACGTAGCACAGGCGTACCTGGCCGGGCGGCGCGCCGCCTTCGCATCGAAGGACGCCCTCACCTGGCTCATCCAGGGCATGTTGGCGGCACCTCCGCTGCTCGCCTACGCCGCCCGCCGGCTGGGGAGCCGTCCACGTCTGGCCGACGTTCTGGGCGGTTCGCTGGGTGACTGCCGGCCGGCGACCGACGCACTGAATCCGGCGACACTCCTCGCCGTCCTGCGCCCATGAGGAGCGTGCTTCGGATGCGCATGCACGCTCCGGCCGAGCGGATCTTCGCGCTGGCCGCCGACATCGAGCGCTGGCCGCAGCGCCTGCCGCACTATCGCTACGTCCGGCGCCTGCCGGATCCGCGCGGCGAGCGCCGCTTCGCGATGGGTGCCCGACGCGGCCTGATCCCGGTCCGCTGGGAGGCCGTCCAGCGACCTCGACCGTCCGATGGCGTCATCGAGTTCGAGCACGTCGGGGGCGTCACGCGCGGCATGCAGGTTGCCTGGCGCCTTGATGAGAGCGACGATGGCGTGGAGGTCAGCATCGAGCACGATCTGCGCCTGCGGTGGCAGATCATCGGGGAGTGGGTGGCGAGCCGGATCATCGGTCCGCAGTTCGTGGAGGCCATTGCGCGCCGCACGCTGTATCGCGTGAAGCAGCTCGCGGAGGGAGGTGCCGCATGAGGCGCGCGGTGATCACCGGCATCGGCGCCGTCACCCCCATCGGCCACGGAGCCGATGGCCTGTGGGCCGGCGTGCTCGCCAATCGGTCCGCGATCAAGGCAATCGACCGCTTCGACGCGAGCCCCTTCCCGTCGCGGATTGCCGCCCAGATCAATGACTTCGTGCCGGGCGACCACCTGGATGCTCGTCGTGCGCGGCGCCTGGACCGCTTCAGTCAGCTGTCGGTCGCCGCCGCGCGAATGGCGGTCGAGCACGCTCGCCTGCCGATGCCAGATGGGCGCGCGGACCGCACTGGCATCTGGATCGGCTCAGCGCTGGGCGGCGTCGCTTTCGGCGAGGAGCAGCACGCGAACTACCTGGCCCGCGGGGCGCGCGGTGTAGCGCCCACGCTCGCAACCGCGGTCTTCGGAGGCGCGGGTGCGAGCAACGTGGCGATCGATCTTGGGATCCACGGCCCCGCCGTCGGCAATGCCAACTCCTGCGCGTCTGGCGCGGTCGCCATCGGTCAGGCGCTCCACGCCATCCGCGACGGCAGCGTGGACATCGCGCTTGCGGGTGGCGCCGAAGCTCCTTTGGCGCCGCTCACGCTGGGCGCCTTCGCCATGATCCGCGTCCTCTCGGCGCGCAACGACGACCCCGCGACCGCCTCGCGCCCGTTCGACGTGGGTCGCGATGGATTCGTGATGTCGGAGGCGGCCTGCGTGCTGGTCATCGAGGAGGCCGAGGCGGCCCAGCGCCGCGGGGCCACCATCATCGCGGAGGTGGCCGGCTATGGCGCCTCGACGGACGCCTACCACCTCACTGCGCCGCTGCCCTCGGGCGAAGCTGCGGCGCAGGCGATCGGCACCGCCCTGTCCGATGCGCAGCTGCAGCCCGAGGCGATCGGCTACGTGAACGCGCACGCGTCCAGCACGCAGCTCAACGAGCTGGCGGAGGCCAAGGCGCTGCACCTGGCGCTGGGTGCGCACGCGGCGACCGTACCAGTGTCGGGGACCAAGGGTCTCTACGGGCATCCGCTGGGTGCCAGCGGGGCACTCGAGGCGGCGATCACCGCGATGGCGCTCCGCCACGGGCTGCTGCCGGGGACGTGCAACCTGGATTCGCTCGACGAGCGGTGTGGGCTGAACGTCATGCGGGAGCCTTGCGCGACTCGGCCGGCAGCCGCGCTCTCGACCTCATTTGGTTTCGGGGGAATGAACGCCGCGCTCGTGCTGAGATCAGAGGCTCTGTAGGCATCCACAAACCTGTTCCTGGCACCACGCGTACAGCGCGTCGTACACGGGCAGCTCGAGGCGCAGCTGCTCCTCATCGGTAATATCGAGAGCGGCGAAGCCATCTGCGATCGCCAGCAATCCCGGTGACTGCGGGGTTGCGTCGCGATCCTCCGCGACATCGGCTCCATGGACCACGCGGGCCATCAGCCGAACCGCTTCATCGACGATCCGGTACTCCTCCACAAGCACCTCAAATGTGCAGAGCCCGTCGCGATGGGTGTAGCGCGCACCGGGCGCATCGAAAGAGATGGCGCCGTTCTGATCGGCGTACGAGAGCACCTCGTCCCGCGGCGCGTAGACGATCTGCGCCTCGGTGTCGATGTACTTGCGGATCAGCCACGGGCAGGCGATCCGGTCCGTCTTGGGATGCTCGCGAGTGACCCACTGCATCGGCTTAGTCTCCTGGCTTCCTATCGATCCAGACTGTGTCGGCGCCCGAGGTTCGGGCGCCGACATGCATCATGGGTGTGTGAGCCAACAGACCGATGGCGCCCATCTGCCCGAACAGACGCTTGCCGCGCTTTGCGCGGCCGTAGGCCCGTCGCATGTCCTCACCGACCCGGACCTGAGGTCGACATACGAGACCGACTGGTCGCGTCGCTTTCACGGTATCGCGGCCGCGGTCGTCCGCCCGGCCTCGGTCGAGGAGGTTGGGGCGGTGGTGGAGGCCTGCGGGAAGGTCGGGGCGGCCGTCGTGCCCCAGGGCGGCAACACGGGCCTGGTCGGAGGCAGCGTTCCGCGGGCCGCGGCTCCCCGCGACGATCGCGGCTCGCCGCGGCCTCCAGTCGTCCTCTCAGCCCTTCGCCTGCGCGATCTCGAAGCGGTGGACGAGGTGGCAGGCGAAGTCACCGTGGGCGCAGGCGTGACGCTGGGGACGCTCCAGGAACACGTCCAGCGCGCGGGGTGGGACTTCGGCGTGGACATGGGTTCGCGCGATTCGGCGACGGTGGGAGGGATGGTCGCGACCAACGCCGGGGGCGTGAACGTCGTGCGCTACGGGGTCATGCGACAGCAGATCGTCGGGTCCGAGGCGGTCCTCGGCGACGGTTCGGTGATTCGCCGGCTCCCGGGCCTGGTGAAGGACAACACCGGGTACGCGCTCGGCTCGCTTATGGCCGGATCCGAGGGCACGCTGGCGGTCATCACGCGCCTTCGGCTGCGCCTCGTCCCGCAGCTCCCGCGGCGTACCGTGGCGCTCCTTGCCGTCGATGACGCCGGCCACGCGGCGGCATTCGCCGCACAGCTCCGCCGAAGTCTCGCCACGCTCACCGCGGCCGAGCTGTTCGATGACGACGGCATGCGCCTCGTGCTCGAGCACGCGGGCGGGCAGCGGCCCTTCCGTGACGCACATCCCCGCTACCTGCTGATCGAGTGCGCGGCAGCCTCTGATCCCACCGACGAGCTGGTCGACGCGATTGCCGCCGTGGCGTCACGCGACGCGGTGGTGGCTTCGGACGAGGAGGGTCGGGATCGGCTCTGGAAGCTTCGTGAGGGGCACACCGAGGCGGTGAATGCCGCCGGCGTGCCGCACAAGCTCGACGTGGCGGTGCCTATCGGCCGCATTGGTCAGTTCGATATGGAGGTTCGAGAGGCAATCCGCGGCGTGGATCCCGAGGCGCGGACCTTCGTGTACGGCCATGTCGGTGACGGCAACCTCCACGTCAACGTCCTTGGCCCCGATCCTGATGACGAGTCAGTCGACGACGCGGTCCTGGCGCTCGCGATCCAGATGGGTGGGGCAGTGAGCGCGGAGCACGGTATCGGTGTGGCCAAGGTCCGCTGGCTGGTCCCCGACCGGGGCGAGCCGGACGTCGCCGCCATGCGCGCCATCAAGCGCGCACTGGATCCTGACGACCGCCTCAATCCAGGCGTCCTTTTCAGAGGGTAGCCCCGGACATACGTGCTACTATTCGGTAACACGTACAGAGTGCCCCCCAGGATGGTCTATCTCTTCTACGCGTTGCTTTGCGCCGGCATTGCGCTCCTGTTCATCGACGTCGGCGGCGCGTCCACCGCTCCGCCATCGATCGCGAGGCTTCGCCACCTGTTGGGAATCGCTTTTGCCGCCGGTCCCGGCCTCGCTCCGGCGATCGCCCGCATCGAACCAGCCGGCCTCGTGTACCTCGTCGCCTTTCTCATCTTCACTGTTGGTGCACTTGACTTGACGGCCAGATTCCTCGCGCAATGGATGCGACGGCTGGGATATGTGCTTCTTCTGGCTGTCGCTTTCCTGCCGAGCTGGAGCCTGATCGTTCTCGCGCCGCTGGTGGCGGCAGCGTCTATCGCGCTCGTCGAGGCCGACGGCGCATCAGCGGAGGGCTGCGTTGACCGCGAGCCCGCGCTAGATCGCCCGGCCGGGGTTCAGGAGATTCAGGGGATCGAGGGCAGTCTTGATCTGGTGCATGACGCGAACCGCACCCGGGCCGCGCTGGAGTTCGAGGAACTTCAGACGCGCGACGCCGATCCCGTGCTCCCCGGTGACCGTTCCACCCAGCTCGATCGCCGCGCGGTAGAGCTCCTCGCAAGCGGCAGTGACGCGCGCCTCCGCGTCGGCATCGCCGCGCTCCCACCAGAAGGTCGGATGCAGGTTGCCGTCCCCCGCGTGCCCGAACGTGCCGCAGTTCAGGCCATGCTCGGCCACGACGCGGTTGATGGCATCTAGCAGCTCCCCCAGCTTCGATCGCGGCGCCCCCACGTCCTCCATCCTCGTGGCTCCCAGCTTCTCGATCGCGCGCAGCGCAAGCCGGCGCGCCTGGCGCAGGCCATCGGCCTCCATGGCGCTGGTGGCTCGCACCAGCTCGGTTGAGCCGGCAGCCTCTGCGGCGCCCGCGGCGGCGTCCAGCTCGGCCTCCGCAGCCGCGCCTGGCAGGTCGGACTCGATCAGCAGCAGGGCGGCGGCATCGGGCAGCTCCAGGTGGAACGCATCGTTGACGGCGCGGATCGTGACTCGGTCCATCAGCACCAAAGTGCAGGGGACCAGGCCCGCCGCAGTGATGCGCTCCACCGCGTCGCCGGCGCCATCGGTCTCGTCGAAGAAGGCCAGGAGGGTGGCCTTGGGCGGGGGAGCCGGGCGCAGCCTGAGGGTCGCCTCCGTCACCAGCCCCAGGGTTCCCTGCGAGCCCACGAACAGGTGGGTGAGCGCGTAGCCGGCCACGTCCTTGACGTTGCGCCCACCGGTCCGGATGACGGAGCCGTCCGCGAGGACCACCTCCAGTCCCAGGACTGAGTCGCGCGTGACGCCATACTTGACGCAGCACAGCCCGCCTGCGTTGGTGCCGATGTTGCCGCCGATGCTGCACATCTCGAAGCTCGCCGGATCCGGCGGATAGAAGAGGCGCTCCTTGGCTACTGCGGCCTTGAGGTCTGCGTTGATGACGCCGGGCTGCACGACGGCGATCAGGTTTGACCGATCGATCTCAAGGATCCGATTCATGCGCGCGAAGGCGACGGTGATGGCGCCTTCGATGCCCCCCGATGCCCCAGACAGGCCCGTGCCGGCACCCCTGGGAACGATTGGAACGCGGTGCTCGGCCGCGACGCGGACGATCGCCGAGACGTCCTCCGTCGTGTCGGGAAGCGCCACCGCCAGGGGGAGCTGGCTCTTGAGGTAGCTCGCCTCGTCGGACCGATACGACTCGCGGTCGCCCTCATCGGTCAGCAGCCTCAGCCCCGGAAGCTCGGCGCGCAGCTGATCAAGGAAGGCCGCGGTCACTGGCGCGCGCGCCATTCGTCGACGAGCATCGCGTAGAGCAGCTCATCGGTCCACTCGCCCTTGATGAGCATGTTCTGCAGCAGGTGCGCTTCGCGCCGCATGCCGAGCCGCTCCATCAGGGCCGCGGACGGGGCATTGCGCGCGTCGCACTGCGCCGCGATCCGATGAAAGCCGAGGTGCTCGAATCCCATGCGGAGCATGACCGTGGCCGCCTCGAGCCCGTAGCCGTTGCCCTGGTGGTCCGGGTGCAGCACGAATCCCAGCTCTCCCTGCAGGTGCTCCTGGCTCGTCCGCCACACGCTGAAGTCGCCGATCAGGGCATCGGTCTCCTTGAGCAGCGCGGCGAGGCGAAGCGCTTCGCCGCGTGGGGTGAGCGCCGTCATCTTCTTGATTCGCCCGAGCCACTCGCGAATCTCGTCGCGTGACCTGGGTCCCCAGTCGAGGTAGCGCACGACGTCCTCGCGACCGTAGATCGCGAGCATCGCGTCCAGGTCCCCGTCCACGAACGGCCGCAGGATCAGCCGCTCGGTGACGATCGGAAAGGGCGAGGGGGCCATTCGTGGATTATCGAGGACGTAGCATCGGAGCCGTGAGCGAGATCCAGGAGGTCCTGGCGGCGATCTCGGAGCTGGCGGCCCGCGACGAGCCGATGGCGCTGGCCACCATCGTCGCCACGCGAGGATCGACCTACCGGCGGGCAGGGGCGCGCTACCTCGTTCCAGCCTCGGGGGAGCCCATCGGAAACCTCTCGGGCGGCTGCCTCGAGGGTGACGTCGCTCGGATCGGGCGCGAGGTCATGGCCAGCGGCGAGCCACGGCTGCTGACCTTCGACATGACCGCGGAGGGCGACGAGATCTGGGGCTACGGGCTCGGCTGCAACGGCGCCATCGACGTCTTCGTCGAGCCGGGCGCCATGGCCGTGGCGACGGCCGCGGCGTTCCGTGAAGCCGTGGATGCAAACCAGCCCGCTGCGTTGCTGACGGTCGTCGAGTCGGCCAGCCCCGCTGCGCCCCTTGGGGCGCGATTGCTGCTGGAGCCGGACGGTTCCGTGAGCGGCGGCATCTCGGCCAGCCTCGACCCCGCGGCGCGCGCCGCCGCGCGAGACGCGCTGGCCGATGGTCGTTCGCAGGTCGTCACCCTCGGAAGCGAGGCCCGAGCCTTCGTCGAGGTTGCGCGGCCGCCGCTCCGGGTCGTCGTCTGCGGCGCCGGCCACGACGCCATCCCGCTCGCACGGCAGGCATCGGCGATGGGCTGGCGCGTCGTTGTCGCGGACGTGCGCCGCAAGCTGCTCAATCACCAGCGCTTTCCCGAGGCCCATGCATTCATCGACGCCGCCCCAGGGGAGGTCGCCGAGGCCATCGGTCCCGACGAACGCACCGCGGTGGTGCTGATGAGCCACAACTACCTGCGCGATGGCGAGTACCTGCGCTCGATCGCACACGCCGGCATGGCGCGTCTCGCCTACCTTGGCCTGCTCGGCCCGCGCGAGCGCTCAGCCAGGCTGCTGCGCGAGCTCGAGGAGGGGGGCGTCACGCTGACCGATGGCGACCATGAGCGCCTGCATGCCCCTGCGGGCCTTGACCTGGGCGCCGAGGAGCCCGAGGAGGTCGCGGCCGCGCTGGTCGCGGAGATCCTGGCCGTCGAGCGCGGCCACTCTGGCCGGCCGCTGCGAGACACGACCGGTCCGATTCACGGTGACGAGCGCTAGCGCATCAACCCGATCAGCTCGCCGGCCAGGCCGATCGCATCGGGGGTCAGCATGGTCGTGTTGCGGAAGATGAACCCGCCGAATCCCGCGTCGAGGTAGGGCTTCAGGATCTCGGCGGCCTCTGGCGGCGTCGCAGGACGCACCTGCGCCCGGCGCTCGGGAGTGAGGTGCGCCAGCGTTGCCTCCGCCTGGCCCTGGTCCGCGACCAGGATCACCGGAGACATGATCGTGCGCAGGATCGTGGTCGGGTCGCGGCCCTCCGCCTCGCAGTGGCGGTCGAGCACCTCGCTGTAGTGCTTGAGCTCGTCCATCGAGCCCCACCAGTTGGACCAGTCGCCGTAGCGGGCGACGTACTTCAACGTCCGGCGCTCGCCGCTTCCGCCTATCAGGATGGGCGGGCCGCCCGGCTGGATCGGTCGCGGGAAGTTGAGGGCCCGCTCGATGCGGTAGTAGCGGCCCTCGAAGCTGGGGCTCTCCTCGGTGAACATCAGCTTGCAGATCCGGAGCGCCTCCTCGAGGCGGGTCATCCGCTCGCCGATGGGCGGGAACTCGAAGCCGTATCCGAGGTGCTCGTCCTCGTTCCATGCCGCACCCAGCCCCAGGACCGCGCGCCCTTTCGAGATGGTGTCGAGCGTCGTGACCGTCTTGGCCAGCAGCGCTGGATTGCGGTACGTGACGCCGCTCACCATGGTGCCCAGCTTGACGCGGCTGGTGCGGGCGGAGAGCGCGGAGAGGGTGGCGTAGGCCTCGAGCATCGGCTCCTCTTGCGAGCCGTGCACGCCGATCTGATAGAAGTGGTCCATGACCGTGATCAGGTCGAAGCCAGCGTCCTCGGCGGCGCGGGCGAGGGTCACGAGACGCTCGAAGCGCGTTTCATCCGTCGCGTCGGGGAACGAGAAGCTCGGCATGTGATAGCCGAAGAATGGCGTGGGGGTCATGCGGCACAGCCTACCCCGATGCCCTGGTCGGGTCCCGCCGCCACGATTCGTAGCCTTGCGTCGATCGGCGACTGCTGACGGCGCCGCCCGACGCCTCGGGATCGCTGAATGGCAACCATCAGTAGCCGGATTGCTACCGAGTCAGTGGACCTCGCGCCAGGATTGCTGCAGCGCCACTATTGCTGGCCGATTGGTCCGTCAGCCGCCGATGTAGCTCATCTCCACCTTGGGCAGGTCCACCGTCTGCGCCGAGCGGATCTCCGAGTACCGGTCATCCCGCAGGTTCCAGACGCGGCGCAGGCGCGCTTCGATCTCGTCATCGGTCGATGCGCCCCTGACCAGTGATCCCGATAGCGCCAGCGCAGGGCGACCTCGCCCTCGTAGTTCGGGGGCAGAAGCTCGATCGGCATCTCCCGGTCGATCAGCTCGACGACCTCGGCTGCCGGCACGACATCGTCCATCCGCCAGCCGTTGGAGTGCCCGACGTCCATGTACTCGATGATCCGCAGGATCGCGCCCGTCTCGCGTGCCCAGCGGGCCATGGGCAGGATGCTCGACTCGTTGAGGCCGCGCTTCACGACCATGTTGACCTTGATGGGACCCAGGCCCGCCTCCTCCGCGGCCTGCACGCCCTCCATCACCCGAGCCACGGGGAATCGCGCGTCGTTCATACGGGCGAAGGTGGGGTCGTCGAGGGCATCGAGCGAGATCGTCACCCGGTTGAGCCCAGCCTCAGCCAGGCCTCTTGCGCGCTTCGCCAGCAACGAGCCGTTGGTGGTGAGGGTCAGGTCGCTGATCGCCGGGTTGGCGCGGAGCATGGCGACGAGCGTTTCGAGGTCACCGCGGACGAGAGGCTCGCCCCCGGTGAGGCGGACCTTGGTGACTCCCAGGCGGGTGAAGATCCCGGCCAGACGAGTGATTTCTTCGAAGGTGAGGATCTTGGCGCGGGGGAGGAAGGCGTGATCCGGGCCGAACGTGTCGCGTGGCATGCAGTACACGCAACGGAAGTTGCATCGGTCGGTCACGGAGATCCGCAGGTCGCGCAGGGGCCTGCCGCGCGTGTCGAGCGCGGCAGCGGGGTGAGAGGGTTGCAGGAGCGATGAGGTCATCGGGCCGGGAATGGTACGCGCCATCCTGCAACGCGTTGATGACGCTCCATTTGCCTCGGCGGCAGGCGGTGCGTGCAGGCACCGGGGCGGCCGACATGCCACGCACGCGAACGCGTTCGGGACTAGGCTGGAGGACCCCGAGCCGCCTCAGCTGCCAACCCTCAGCATCAGCCAGAGGAGGTACCGCTCGTGTCGAAGAGACACAAGCTTCCGCGCTCCGCGATCGCCCTCGCGATCATGCTCGCACTCTCGTCCGCGACCACCGTGGCCGCCCACAGCGCCCAGAGCGGTGACAACGCCGCGGTCAAGCGCATCTTCGTGATCATGCTCGAGAACCACAGCCAGTCGACCGTGATCGGTGACCCCAACGCCCCGTACATCACCAGCCTGGCAAGCACGTATGCCGAGGCCACCAACTATTACGGGGTGACGCATCCCAGCCAGCCGAACTACGTGGCGGCGATCACCGGCCAGCTCGACATCACCCGCATGAACGACGTGGCGACCAATCACTACGACTGGCCGAACCTGGTCGACCAGCTCGAGGGCGCCGGCAAGTCATGGGGCGCCTACATGGACACGATGCCCTACGCCGGGTTCACGGGTGCCATCTATCCCGATGCCGCCGCTTTCCCGCCGAATGGCGCGGCCCTCTACACCAACAAGCACAATCCGTTCGTCCTGATGGATGACGTGCTCGCCAGCCCGGCACGCCTGGCAAAGATCAAGCTCTACACCGACCTGGCGACAGACCTCAACGGGTCCCACGCGCCGGACTTCGTGTGGATCAGCCCCAACCAGTGCAACGACATGCACGGCGGCGTCTACGTGTCGGTGCCCGGCCATGCCGAGACGCCCTGCCCGTACGGCAGCACCGTCGATGATGCAAATGACGCGGCGCTCAAGCAGAAGGCGGATGCCTTCGTGCAGCAGGCCGTCGAGACCATCACCAGCTCAAAGGCCTGGACCGGCAACAGCGTCATCTTCATCCTGACCGATGAGGCCGATTTCTCGGGCGCGGCGATCGAGACAGACCTGTGGGCCGATGTCAGCGGTTGCTGCGACTCTCCCGGATACGGCAGCGCGCCGCCCCTGCCGTATGGCTACGAGTTCATGGACAACGGTCCGGGCCACTTCTGGTACACGGGCCAGTTCGGCGGAGGCCTGATTCCCAGCATCGTGATTGCTCGCAATGGCGCGCGTGGCCTGACCGATGACACGCCGTACAACCACTACTCCCTGCTGCGGACCATCGAGCAGGTCTGGAACCTTGGCTACCTCGGATACGCGGCTGACGCCGCGAACGTCAGCTCGATGACCGGCCTGCTGCAGCACTGACCTAGCCCGGCGCCGTTGCGTCCGGCATTCCCTCGTGGGCGGCGGGACGGCCTCGGCCGTCCCGCCCCTCCGTTTTCGCTATCCGGCGCTGCCGCGCAGGGCGGGATTGCGGCGAAGGCGCAGGAAGATGGGAATCGCGGCGAGTTCGGCGATGATCGAGAAGATGACCAGGGCCGGGATCGACACGTCGTAGAGCAGGCCCATCACCGCGCTGCCAGCGAACCAGGCGACCCCGAACCCCAGGTTGAACAGCCCGTAGGCGGAGGCCAATCTCCCGGCGGGCACGACCTGGGCGACCGCGGCCTGCATCACCGATTCGTGGACGCCCAGGCCCACGCCCCAGAGGACCGTCCCGAAGAACGCAGCTGTGCCGTTGCCCAGGAAGGCGAGGGGCGCGAAGAGTGCGGTCAGCGCAGTCAACGGTACGAGCACCACGATCCCGCGCCGATCGAAGAGCCGGCCGAAGAGCAAGGATCCGAGTCCGCTGGTGCCCATCGCCAGGGCGTAGAAGACCGGGACCAATCCGCCGGCCACCGTGTGCGCCTTCTGGAAGTGGAAGGCCATGAGCGAGAAGTCTGCGAAACCCGCACCCACCAGTCCTGCGCCGGCGATGTACAGCCAGAAGGTGTTGGACAGGCCTTCCGTACGCACGTCTGCCTTGCGAGCCGAAACGCCGCCCGGATCGGGGTAGGTCATGCGGGCGACCGCCAGGGTGGCGAGCGTGATCGCTGCCGGGATGGCCAGGATCGCGAACGCGAGCTGGTAGCTGCCCTGCAATGCCAGGATGAGCGCCGCCAGCAGCGGACCGACAAGCGCGCCCACCTGGTCCAGTGCCTCGTGAACGCCAAACGCCCAGCCGCGGCCGATCTCCGACGAGGCGCCGGCCAGCATCGCGTCCCGGGGCGGGTTGCGCATCGCCTTCCCGACGCGCTCGAGGACGATCAATGAGGCGGCCGCCGGCCAGCTGCCGACCAACGCCAGGGCCGGCACGGCCAGCATCTGCACCAGGTAGCCGGCGATGGTCAGCGGCCAGTAGAGCCGGGTGGCGTCCGCCACGCGACCCGAGACGAGCCGCAGCGCATATCCCAGCAGCTCCCCGCCGCCGGCCACGATCCCGACCGCCGCTCCGCTCGCGCCAAGCAGGGCGAGGTACGGGCCGGTGATCGAGCGGCCGCCCTCGTACACCATGTCCGCGAAGAGGCTGACGACCCCGAACAGGACGACCAGTCGCAGCGCGGCTGCCCGCGAGGTGCTGCTGCCGCCAGATCCGGAACCGATGGCGGCCATCGGTACGCTCAGGCTGGCTCGGCGAGCTTGCGAGCTGCCTCGATGCAGGCGGTGCCGAAGACGCGGGACACGGTCGGGAATGCATGGATCGTGTCTGCGAGCACCTCGACGCGGACCCGCATCTTCACCGCCAGGACCGCTTCGTGGATCGCCTCGCTGACCGCCGGTCCAGCCATGAAGGCGCCCACCAGGGTGTGGTCGGTGCGGTCCACGACGATGGTCACGTGCCCCTCAGCCTGGGCGACGTAGCCCTTGGCAGACGTCCCCAGGTCCTGGGTGAACTCGATCGCGTCGATCCCCTTCTCCGCGGCCTGGTCGACCATCAGGCCCACCGAGGCGGTCTCCGGGTCGGTGTAGGTTGCGCGGGGGATGGCGTGCATGTCTGGCTTGGTGCCATCACCCAGCGCCACCATCACCGCCATCTCGCCCTGGTAGTGGGCCGTGTGGGTGTGCAGCTCGGGGCCCGCGATGTCGCCCACGACGTAGACGTTGGGTGCAATGCGCAGGTACTCGTCGGATCGCACGCGACCGTCGCGGACCTCGACGTTGATCGCCTCCAGGTTCAAGTCGCCGAGCGGGATCTCCCTCCCAATGGTCAGGAGGATCGCTTCGCCCTCCGCGGTGCTTCCGTCGGAGAGGTCCACGACGTGGCGTCCATTGGTCCCGCTCCTGGCTCGCACGCCCACGGCCCGGACCCCCAGCCGCAGCGTGACGCCGTCTCGCTTCAGGCCGGCCGCGAGGTAATCCGAGCTACGTGGGTGCTCGCGATCGTGCACGCGATCGCGGGGGTGCACGATGGTCACCGGCACCCCGTAGCGCGCATAGACCTGGGACAGCTCCACGCCGGAGGGTCCGCCGCCCAGGACCACCATGCCGTCCGGCAGCTCCCGCGTGGCGGTCCCCCTCTTGTTGGTCCAGTACTCGATATCGTCCAGACCGGGCAGCTGCGGCACCTTGGAGAACGACCCGACGGCCAGGATGACGTGCTCGGCTTCCAGCTCCATCGGCTTGGGGCTCGCGCCCGATGTCTTCGACGGCGTGACCTCCAGCTTCCCGGGTCCGATGAAGCGCGCCGCGCCTCGGATCGGGACCGCGCCGCCGGCCGTGAGCTCGCGGACATGGCTGGAGTCATCGGGGTAGTCGATCTTCTCGCGGTTGATCATCCAGTCGCGGAAGTCGCTCGCCGTCGGCCACGGGAAGTCCCCGCCGGCGTGATGGACGGCGGCGGCGTGCAGCAGCGCCTTGGATGGCATGCACTGCCAGTACGGACAGCCGCCGCCGAACAGGTCACGCTCGATGATGGCGACCGTGGCGCCCCGGCTTCCGGCAAGATGGGCCGCCGCCTCGCCGGCCGCCCCGGCGCCGACGATAGCGATGTCGTAGTGGTCAGTCACTCTCGCATGATACGGGCGCAGCCCGCTCGCCTCAGCGGGCGCTTGTGCCTTGCCAGTGGGGCGGCTATCCTCGGGCCACGGTGAACAGCAGGTCCCTGATCATTCCCTCTTCGGTGATTCCCGGGCGCTCTCCGAGCGCCGACGACCTGCTCGGCCGCCTCGAAGGCGAGCCCTCGATCTGTACGCGGCGGGGAGCCGCGTAGTCCTCCGCCC
>VBGQ01000024.1 GCA_005882055.1 Chloroflexota bacterium | reverse complement strand
CGATCGCGCGGCGCGCCAGGCGATCGCATTCGCCAACTCGATCAGCCGCAACGCCACCGCGGTGCATATCACCAACGACCCCAAGGAGGCCGCGGAGATGAAGGATCGCTGGCCAGAATGGGCGGGAAGCACCGAGCTGGTGGTGGTCGAATCGCCGTATCGCGCGCTCATCGGTCCCCTCCTGCGCTACATGGATGCGCTCCAGGCCCAGGATCCCAAGCGACCGATCGTGGTCGTGCTCTCCGAGTTCGTCCCGCGGCACTGGTGGGAGCAGCTGCTGCACAACCAGACCAGCCTGCGGCTGAAGCTGCGGCTCTTTGGCCGCCGCAACACGATCGTGGCGGACGTTCCCTATCACCTCCCGCCGAAGGCCGAGGGCAGCTAGGGCGCGAGATGCGCGTCATGGTCCTCGAGCATCCGGCCGCCCATGGCCCGCCGCCGCTCGTCGCGCGCGACCTCGATGATCTTCGCGCCGGCCCAGGCGAGCTGGTGCTGGACGTCGTCGCCTGCGCGGCGTGCCGAACCGACCTGCAGCTGGTGCGAGGCGACCTTGCGTCACATCGCCTGCCCGTCATTCCCGGCCACCAGGTCGTGGGCCGCGTCGCGCAGGTCGGCAACGGCGTCGAGGACTGGTCGGTTGGCGACTCCGCGGGGGCGTTCTGGCTGGCATCGTCGTGTGATACGTGCGACGCGTGCCGCGCCGGGCGCGAGAACCTGTGCCCCGAGGCGCGCTTCACTGGCTGGGACGTCGACGGCGGCTATGCGACGCGGATGACCGTCCGCGCGGACTTTGCGGTACGGCTCCCGGATGGCGACCCGGAGGATGTCGCCCCGTTGCTGTGCGGCGGCGTGATCGGGTATCGCGCCCTGCACCGGTCCGGCATCCAGCCCGGCGGAAGGCTGGGCCTGTACGGCTTTGGGGCATCCGCCTCGCTGGCGATCCAGGTCGCTCGGCATTGGGGCTGCGAGGTGTACGTCGCCACGCGCGCTGAACGCGATCGGGAGCGGGCGCTCGAGATGGGCGCGAGCTGGGCGGGCGGCTCCACGGAACGCCCGCCGGTGCCGCTCGACGCCGCGGTGACCTTCGCTCCGGTCGGCTCGGTAGTGATCGCCGCGTTGCAGGCTCTCGATCGTGGCGGAACCGTGGCGATAAACGCCATCCACCTGGACCAGATCCCGGCATTCAACTACGACGACCTGTGGTGGGAGCGCTCGATCACGTCGGTCGCCAATGTCACGAGGCAGGACGCTCGCGAGTTCCTTGCTCTGGCCGCGGAGATCGGGATCCGGACCAACCCAATCCCGTATCCACTGGGTGATGCGGCACGCGCGTTGGGCGACCTGGAGACGGGGATCATCGGGGCCGGTGCCGCGGTGCTGCGGCCCACGGAGACGTGAAGAGGCGCGCCACCGAATGTCGGTGGCGCGCCTCCGCTTGGGCGGTTGGAGGACCCGCCCTACTGCCTGAAGGCTTAGGCCTTGTCGAGCGACGGAAGCGGCTTCCCGCTGTCCGTAGCGGCCGAAGATGACGACGTGGACGGCGAAGTCGGCTCGGGCGGGAGCGGCTTCCCGCTGTAGTCGACCTTTGGAGAAGACGTTGCACTGGTTTGGCTCAGCGCCCCGCCCTCGCGGGCCTTGGTGGACGTGTCCGAGGTGGGCGTTCCAGCCAGGCTGCCGGTGACGCCGGCCTGGGTGCGTGCGGCATCGGCCGCCGCTGCCTGATTGACCTCGCTCAGGGCGCCGCTCTCGCGGGCCTGGGTCTGGGCATCGGCCGCCGGTGTGGCAGCCGCTTGAGCGGCAGCGATCTCGGCATTGATCTGGTCCGCAGCAGACAGAGCCGGAGCTCCCTGCGGGATCGCCGCGGAGGCCGCCGCGCCGGCCTGAGCCGTTGCGCCGGCCGCCGCGATCTGGTCACTGATCTGCTGGGCTGCAGGGACAGGCGCGCTCGCCTGCGGGATTCCCGGCGCCGCTGCCGGATTGACCTCGCTCAGGGCGCCGGCCTCCCGGACCCTGGTCGAAGCGTCTGAGCTGGGCGTTCCAGCCAGGCTGCCGGTGATTCCGGCCTGGACGCGTGCGGCATCGGCTGCCGCTGCCGGATTGCCGGCGGTTCCGGTGGTCGAGCCAGCCAGGCTGCCGGTCACGCCGGCTTCGGTGCGGGCCGCATCGGCCGCAGCGGACTGGTTGAGGCTCACTGCGGCACCCTCGCGGGCGGCCGCATCGGTCCCGACAGTGCCAGCCGGGGCAGCTTCACGGGCCTTGTTCGCAAGGTCAGAGGCGCTGCCAACCGGGATCGCCAGGGTGCTGCTCTGGAGGACGCTGCCGCCCTCGCGAGCCTGCGCCCCGGTGTCGAGGAAGACCGTGGCCTGGGTCGGTGGCACGGCCGCCGTGCCGGTCTGGTGTGGTGCCAGGGCTACGCCCGTCCCCACGCCCATGGCGAGGGTGGCGGTCAGGACGCCGGCTGCCAGCAGCTCGTTGCGGAAACGGCGTGCCTGCTCGGCGTCGGGGAAGTGGATGCTGATGGCGTGCCCTTCGACGTCGTCGTCGCCGCTGAGTTGCAGCGCGAGGACGAGGGACTGATCGCCACCGCCGAAGAGATGACCTTCGACGTCCTGCTCATCGGCAAGGCGGACACGAACACGCATGGTGTCGACCTTGCTGAGCAGGCCGCGAACCTGCGCTTCGGACTCAGTGGAACCGAACTTGATGGGTTGAAGATCTTGCTTGGCGTCGCCTGCGCTCATCGCGACGCCCGAACCGGCCCCCTTGCTCTGGTTGCTCTTGGACGGCATTGCTCGGCCTCCTTATTGGATGGGTGCCTAACTCGGCGTGCGCGTTCTGATCGAGGAGGATAGGTGCCGCGGCGCGCCAGGTATAGATGGCGGCTGACATGAAGATTGACCGATACGCGACACAAGCATGGCGCTGCCGGATAGCAAAAGGGAGGTGGCGCGCCCGGCAGGAGCCCGCCGCTGGCATGACACTACGCTCCGGATCCTGATCACCGGTAAGCGCGGACCGGCAGCGGCGGCGAGGAGCGCCTGACCAGCCGCCGGATCCTGGTCGCGGCCGCCCCGGCACGCCTGCCGGCGACCCTAAATCGGCTTGATCCTCGGCAAGCGCCTCGAGGGCCAGCCGCCCGAGGTGCTGAGTATTGCGGCTCGCGCTCAGGAGCGGATCCACGCACGGTTCGGGTACCCCGCGCCGAGGACCTTCAGTCGATCGAGCCGGGGACGCGGGCGAGCGGGGTGACAAGCTAGGGAGTGATGGCGACCGCGACCGATTGAGCGAAACGCAAACGGCGCTGTCCGGCCCCCGCCCCAGACATGCTCTTCATCCTGCCTGCGGGGGTGGACCTCCCTGAATTCGTCAACTGGGAGAGGGATGGCTCTCCCGGTAAACCTTCCAGGCTAGGAAGAGAGAAACGAGCAGTACGACAACATCGATGTATTCGAGGGTGTGAATCACAGGCGGGATAGGCAGCGAGAAGAAGGACCCAGTTTGGTCTCCGAAAATGGGAAAGAACAAGAGGATCGAGCCGACAATCGCCAGACTCGAAGCCAATCTGACTCTCCTGAAGAGGAGGGCGAATGACGCCACGTCGAGGATGAGACCCGCAAAAATGGTACCGATCGCTATGTAGCCAACGGTCTTCAAGTCGGTTGCGGGGCGGGTCTCAAAGCCAAGTGGAGTCAAGAGGATAATCAGCGCGACGTTCACGGCCAACGCAACCGCAAGCGCCACGACGTTTCTGGAGAGCCTCACGCGGGGGAGCGTAGCAGCCTAGTCTGAGCAGGTCCGGTGATCTCCTAGCAGGACGTTCTAGAGGATCCCTGCGACTAGGTGTCCGGCGGAGGGACGTCTGGGAAGAGACTCGGATCGAGCCGAACGGAAGAGTTCCTCCGGACGGCATCCGCCATCTGACGAATCGAGTCGGGCGGCCAAACCATCGGCTTCCGTCTCGCGGGTGAGTCGCCCGAGGCTGCTTCGTATCGAGCACGTATGGCTTGCGGTTCATCAGCTCGTGATCCGCGCCGGCAGGCGTTATCGGGAGGGCTAGATTTGGCAGAGGCGCCCGACGCAATGGCAGCGGCGTACGTCGCGGCCCCGGATCGGTATGACGCGATGCCCTATCGGCGGGTGGGCGCGAGTGGCCTGCGATTGCCTGCGATCTCACTGGGGCTGTGGCAGAACTTCGGCGATGATCGGGCGCTCGCGACCCAGCGGGCGATCGTCGGGCGCGCGTTCGACCGCGGTGTCACCCACTTCGACCTGGCCAACAACTACGGCCCGCCGTACGGCGCGGCCGAGGCGAACTTCGGTCGCATCTTGGAGTCTGATCTTCACGCCCATCGCGACGAGTTGATCATCTCCAGCAAGGCCGGCTACGACATGTGGCCCGGGCCGTACGGTAATCACGGGTCGCGAAAATACCTTCTGGCCAGCCTGGACCAGAGCCTGGACCGGTTGGGGCTCGAGTACGTCGACATCTTCTACTCCCATCGGGTCGATCCCGAGACACCGATGGAGGAGACGATGGGTGCGCTCGATGCGGCCGTCCGCCAGGGCAAGGCCTTATATGTCGGCATCTCCTCGTACTCCGCGCGGCGGACGCGCGAGGCGGCGGCGATCCTGCGCCAGCTGGGCACGCCGCTTCTGATTCACCAGCCGTCGTATTCGATGATCAATCGCTGGATCGAGCAGGAACTGCTCGGCGTCTTGGCCGAAGAGAAGATTGGCGCGATCGCGTTCTCGCCACTGGCGCAGGGGCTCCTGACGGATCGCTACCTGGACGGCGTCCCAGCAGACTCGCGCGCGGCGCGTGAGGGTTCCTTCGGTCGAGAGTTGCTATCGGACTCCAATCTCGAGAACGCCCGGGGGCTGCGCGAGATCGCCCGCCGACGCGGGCAGACGCTGGCCCAAATGGCGATCGCCTGGACGCTGCGTGACGTGCGAGTGGCTTCGGCGCTCATCGGCGCGAGTTCGGTCGCCCAGCTCGACGACAATCTGGCGGCACTCGAGCATCTCGACTTCGCGCCCGCTGAGCTCGCGGAGATCGACCGCTTCGCGGTCGAGGGTGGGGTCAATCTGTGGGCGGAGTCCAGCAATGCCTAGACCGCTGTGGCTGCCATGCCGAGGACCGGCACGGGTCAGGGCGCCGACCGAAATACCCGGCAACGAGACCGATCTTGAAATTAACGAAGAGGTAGGTGGACGCGGCCGACGGGTGGAACCGAGCTTATCGGAGGTTGCGGTGGCTGGAATCCCGGCAGCACTCGAACGGGCGGCCAGCGACGTCAGCCGAGCCAAATGACCGCCCAGGAGGTGCATTGATGGCTACCAGGATCGCGGTGCTCGGCGCGGGAAGGATGGGCTCTGCTCTGGTGCGACGGCTGGCCGGAGCCGGCTTTGAGCTGACGCTCTGGGACCGGACCGCGGCGCGAGCCACGGCGGTCGGCGTGGGCCGCGTCGCCGCCACGCCCGCAGACGCGGTGGCCGACGCAGAGTTCGTCGTTAGCAGCCTCACCGGCCCCGATGCACTCCGTGCCACCTTTCTCGGGCCGGAGGGCGCGCTCGAGACAGCCCACAACCAGCTGTTCCTCGAGATGAGCACGGCCGGGCCGGACTTCGAGGCGGAGCTCGCGCCACGCGTTTCAGCCACGGGCGCTCACCTCGCCGATGCGACGATCGTGGGCGCGCCACCCATCGTCGAGCATGGTGAGGCAACGATCCTCGCCGGCGGTGACGCCGCCGACATCGAGCGGGCCCGGCCGATCCTGGAGCACCTCGGCACGGTTCGATATGTCGGACCATCCGGCAACGGTGCACGCCTGAAGCTGATCGCCAACAGCATGCTCGCGCAGATCGTGGCCGGCGCAGCAGAGCTACAGAACGCGGGGGAAGCCGCCGGTCTCGATCCCCGCGACGTGTTCTGGCTCCTGGCGCGATTCGCGCCGTCACTCGAGTCGCGGCGCCCCGCTTACGTCGACAACGAGCTCCAGCCGACGATGTTCGCGCTGCACGACCTGCGAAAGGACCTCGATCTCGCGCTCGGGGTCTTCCACGCCGAGGACGCTCCCGCGCCGATGACCGCGATCGCTCGCGAGCTCGTCAGTCAGGCACTTGGCGAATTCTCCGACAACGATATCGGGGCAATGGTCAGGCTCTATCGTCGATCGCCGCGTGACACGGCAGAAGATCGAGTGAGCGATGAACGCCGACCCTGACCCCCGGGCGGCCACCCGGCTGGGCCGCGCCGTGCGGGCCACGACCTTGGGCGCCGCCGCCGCCGCCCGACCACATCGCGAGGCCCATCGGCAGGGCAACTGGCTGCGCGACGTCATCCTGGGTGGCCAGGATGGCCTGGTCAACATCTTGGGCATCATCCTGGGCGTGATCGCCGGCGGCGGTTCGAACACCGTTCTGCTCGCCGCCGGCTTCGCCGCCGCGATCACCGAGTCGATCTCGATGGGCGCCGTCGGCTACACGTCCTCGATCTCCGAGCGCGACTACTACGAAGCCGAACGGGCGCGTGAGTCGAGCGAGATCGCCACGGTGCCCGAGATGGAGCGGCAGGAGATCCGCGACATCTACGCGTCCAAGGGCTTCACCGGGAGCCTGCTGGAGGGTGTCGTCGAGACGATCAC
>VBGQ01000241.1 GCA_005882055.1 Chloroflexota bacterium | reverse complement strand
GCGGAGCTCTCCTGCCCGCCGCGTCAGCCAGACCAGCATCAGCAGACCGATGCCGGCGGCCGCAAAGGTCAGGAGCCCCCGGGGATCAACCGGGTTCGGCAGCTCGTTGGTGGCGAAAACGTCGGCGAGCGGCGGATGGAGGACATTGGCCAGGTCGTAGGCGCCGTGGATCATGGCGCCGATCGAGCCAAACAGCGCGAACGCCACGCCGAGAAGCGCACCAGGGGCGCTCACAGCGCGCGCCCGCTGAAAGAGTGCGATTGCCACGACCGCGGTCAGCAGGCCGCCGACCGCCAGCGCGGTGGAGCTCACGGATTTGCCCAGGTCGGGCGCCTTGTCCAGCACGACGCCAACGATGAAGGCGAGTGAGTACACAAAGCCTCCGAGGCCAGCCAGGATCGCGGCCAAGCCCGCCAGGCGGTCGTATTCGGGATCACTCGACATCGCACCAGCTCCGAGGAAATTCTGCGTGGCGGCCGAGCATCGCATGCCTACCGCAGCCTCGACAAGATGGTGTCGCTCCTGGCAGCGCGCCGCGTATGCTGGCAGCACTCCATGGCGCAGCTGCCCGTCGAACTGATTCTCATGCGTCAGCTCGCGTCGTACCTCGCCACGCCGATATTCCTTGTCGGGCCGGAAGGCGAGCTCCTCTTCTACAACGAGGCGGCTGAGGGTGTCCTTGGCTACCGCTTCGATGAGGCCGTGGAGCTTCCGCTCGCCCAGTGGATTCGTGAGTTTCCGCTCTTCAACACCGAGTCCGGCGAACCCTTATCTGTCGATGAGATTCCCGTATTGCGCGCCCTGAGGGAACGAGATCCGGTTCACGGCTCGCTGCTGTATGAGCGTCCGAGCGGGGAGCGCGTCCCGGTGCTGGCCACGGCGATTCCGCTGGTCGGGCAGGGCGGCAGAGTGCTGGGCGCGGCAGCGATCTTCTGGCCCGTATCTGGTGGCGCAAACGCGTGAGGGTTGAGATCTGGGGATCGCGAGGATCTCTCGCCTCGCCGGGTGCCAGCACGGTTCGTTATGGAGGCAACACCGCCACGCTGCTTGTCGTCGGCGACGAGGGTGAGCATCTCGTGCTCGATGCCGGGACGGGGATTCGACCCCTTGGCCTCAAGATTCCCGCCGAGGTGCGTCGCGTCGACGTGCTGATCACGCACCTGCACATGGACCACCTCCAGGGCCTTGGCTTCTTCCAGCCGATCTTTCGGCCAGACCTCGAAGTCCACGTCTGGGGGCCGCCGTCGATCACCATGCCGCTGAGCGCGCGGATCGGCCGCTACCTCTCGCCACCGCTCTTCCCGGTCACACTGCGCCAGATGCCGTGCCGGCTCGAGCTGCACGATGCCGAGCCCTACGCCCGAATTGGCAGCCTGCGCGTTCGCAGCGATCTCGTCTGCCATCCAGGCCCCACGGTCGGATATCGGATCACGAGTCCCGGCGGGAAGGTGCTGGCCTACCTTCCGGATCACGAGCCCGCGCTGGGCGTCGATCCGTTCCCCGCGTCGCCGGAATGGACCTCCGGATTCGATCTGGCGCACCGGGCCGACCTCCTCGTGCACGACGCCCAGTACACCGATGATGAGTATCGGGACCACGTGGGTTGGGGTCACAGCTCGATTCGGCAGCTCGCGGCCTTCGCGAGGATGGCCGAGGTCAACCACGTTGCCCCCTTCCACCATGACCCCAGTCATTCCGACGCTGAGGTCGACGCCCTGGCGGGCGAGCTGGCGACGCTCCTGCCAGGCGCCGAGGTTCTGCCTGGGGCCGAGGGCGCCACCTTCGACCTCTAGCCCCGCGAGGATCGAGGCTAAGGCCATTGCTACAATCCGCCTGCCATCAGGAGGACCGATGTCCGGCCATAGCAAGTGGTCGCAGATCAAGCGACAGAAGGGCGCCAACGACGCCAAGCGCGGCGCCCTCTTCACCAAGCTGACGCGCGAGATCATCACCGCCGCGCGCCAGGGCGGTGGCGATTCCGACGCGAACTATCGGCTGCGCATCGCCGTCGACAAGGCGCGCGACAGCTCCATGCCGCAGGAGAACATCAAGCACCATGACCGACAACCGGAACCGCACCGCGTCCGAGATTCGCAGCGTGTTCAACAAGATGGGCGGCTCGCTGACGCCGGTCGCGTGGCAGTTCGAACAGCGAGGGGTGATCAGCATTCCGCTCAACGGCCGCGATCCCGACGAGGTCACCCTCGCCGCAATTGACGCGGGGGCGGTGGACGTCGGTACCCCAGAGGGCGGATCGCTCTTGGTCACCACCGAGCCAACGCAGCTCGAGCGCGTCCGCTCGGCACTGCAGGCGGCCGGCTATCCCGCTGAGTCCGCCGAGGTCTCCATGGAGCCCACCACCTGGGTCGAGGTGGGCTACGAGAAGACGGCGCGGCAGGTCTTGAGCTTCGTGGAGCGGCTCGAGGATCTCGACGACGTGCAGAACGTGTACGCCAACTTCGACATCCCCACCGAGCTCATGGAGCAGCTCGAGGCGTCCGTCGTCTAGCAGCGCCCGAGGCGCCTGTGCCGACTAGGATGGCGCGGTGATCGCGCTCGGCATCGATCCCGGCACCGCAACGCTTGGGTTTGGCGTCGTCTCGCTCGAGTCGAATCGGCTGCGACTGCTGGACGCGGGCGTGGTTCGAACCAGGACCTCGGAGACCGATGCGCAGCGCCTCGCCGAGCTCGAGACCGCCCTCTACAGTCTTGTTGCCCAACACCACCCTGACCGCGTCGCCGTCGAGCGCCTGTTCTTCCAGCGCAACGTGCAGACCGCCATGGCCGTCGGTCAGGCACGCGCGGTGGCGCTGCTGGTCGCCGCGCACCACGCCCTCCCCGTCGACGAGCCAACGCCCAATGAGGTGAAGCAGGCTGTGTGCGGCAACG
>VBGQ01000023.1 GCA_005882055.1 Chloroflexota bacterium | reverse complement strand
GTGGCCGCCTCGATCCTGACCATCCCCATGCTCTACGCCGTTGCGCGCCAGCTCCTGCCCTCTCGGCAGGTCGCTGTCGGCGCGGCGTTCGCCTTCGCCTTGACCCCGCACGCCTACGAATGGCTGATCGCGGGAAGCGGGCCGGCGCGCGGCATCGGTCTGCTGCTGGTGCTCTTCGCGATCCAGCAGTTCCTGCTCGCCATGCGCCGCGGCGCATGGGTGAATGCCCTCAACGCCGGCGCGCTCACCGGCCTGACGGTGCTCACCATCCCGCGCGGCGCCTTCCTGCTCGTGATGTCCCTGGTGCTGCTGGGGATCTTCGAGGCTCGTCCGGTCCGGCTCCTGCGCATGGCGCTCATCGTCGCGGTTGCCGCCGCCGCCACCGCATCGGTCTGGGTGGACGTGACCGTCTCTCGGCACGGGGTGCAGGCTGTCACTGCGGCCGTCGTGGCGGGCAGCGACCCCGCGACCTCGCTGAAAACGTTGCTCAGCTTCAACCTGAGCGGAGCGCCCATCCTCGACATCCTCTCGATCCTGGGCGTGGTGGGCGCCGTGGCGCTCCTGCTCGAACGCCGATTCCTGCTGCCCCTCTGGTTCGTGATCCTGTTCCTGGTCGACCAACGCAGCGGGATCACCTACGCCATGGTGCCGTTCTCGATGATGGTCAGCTACACCGCGACTGAGATCGTGCTGCGCTGGCCGGAGGCCATTCACCTCCGCGGATGGCACGTCCGCATGGACCGATACACCGCGATCATCCTCAGCAGCGTCGTCCTGCTCTCCATGATGGTCGGCGCGCTGACGGCCTCTGCTTCAGCGGATTCGCCGATGCACCGCGTCAGCCCCAACCGCCTGGTGGCCATGGCCTGGGTGCGCGACCACCTCAACCCGGGGAGCCGCGTGGTTGTGCTCACTCCGGACCGATGGGAGGTGGACGCCTACGGCACCTGGCTGCCTGCGGTGGGTGGCGTGCAGAGCGTGGCGACGGTGCAGGGCTACGAGTGGCTGGGGCTCGACAAGCTCGCGCAGCAGATCGGACGCCATGCGGCGGTCCAGGACTGCGTCGCGCACACCATCGACTGCCTGGAGAGCTGGATCCACGAGCAGGGGATCATCGTGGACTACGTGTTGATTCCGAAACCCACGCCGCCGCGCGCAGACTGCTGTCCCGCACCGCGCGAGTCCCTCCGCAAGTCCACGGACTTCCAGGTCGTCTACGACGGGCCGGGCGCCACCATCGCCGCCGTGGTGGGAGGCAGCGCGCAGACGGAGCCCGTGCTGGTGGGGGCGGGCGACATCGCCGCCTGCGATTCTGCTGGGGCTGCCAGCACTGCGGCGCTCGTGGCGGGCATCCCGGGGACGGTCTTCACCCTGGGCGACAACGCCTACGAGGTCGGTTCCTCGACGGAATTCGCGGATTGCTACGACACGACCTGGGGCCGCTTCCTGGATCGGACGCGCCCAACGCCAGGCAACCACGACTACTACACGCTCGGGGCCACCGGGTACTTCGACTACTTCTCCGGCTCAGCCGGCAACCCCAACGAGGGCTGGTACAGCTACGACCTCGGTTCGTGGCACGTGGTGGTCCTCAACTCGGATTGCTCATCCGTCGGAGGCTGCGGCCCCGGCTCGCGGCAGCTCACCTGGCTCGCCGGTGACCTCGCCGCCAACCACTCGCCATGCACCGTCGCGATGTGGCACCACCCGCTCTTCACCTCCGGTTCGGAGCCTCCTACCGTGGCCACCGCGGATTTCTGGCGCCTCCTGTACAGCGCCGGAGCCGACCTCATCCTCAACGGCCACGACCATGACTACGAGCGCTTCGCGCCCATGGCACCGGACGGCACGCTCGACGCCACCCGGGGCATCCGCGAGATCGTGGTGGGCACCGGCGGGCGCAACCTCCTGCCGTGGCGGAGCGTGCCCGCGCCGGGCACGCTGGTTCGCGACAACTCGACCTTCGGGGTCATCAAGCTGACGCTCCACCCGACCAGCTACGACTGGCAGTTCATCCCCGTGGTGGACGGGGCCTTCTCCGACAGCGGCACCGGTACCTGCCACTGACCTTGGCTACTGCGTCGTGCGCCGCCCGTAGAGCCAGAGGCCAAGGGGGAAACAGACCGCCAGGACGCCCAGCGACCAGAGGATCGCCGGGATGGCGGTCGGTCCCGGGTCGCCCTGCAGAGTGAAGCTCCGGACCGTGTTCGTGACGAGCGTCATTGGCTGGCGATCCGCGAACCACGCCAGCCAGCCGGGCATCGACTGGGTCGGCACGAACGCGCTGCTCACGAAAGTCAACGGGAAGACCGCCGCAAAGATGATCCCCTGCAGCGCCTCCGGCGTCCGCACCAGCGCGCCCATCGCCACGCCGACCCACGACAGCGCGAACCCGAACAGCAGCATCACCCCAATCGCCGCCGCGCTCCCCACCACCCCGCCCGACGGCCGGAAGCCGACGAGCATGCCCACGATCCACATGATCGCGATCGCCAGCGTGGCTCGCAGCACGTCGGTCAGCGTGCGGCCTGTCAGGACCGATGACTGCGCCATCGGCAGCGAACGGAATCGGTCGATCATGCCGCTCTTGAGGTCGTTGGCCAGCAGCACGCCGGTGTAGATCCCGGCGAACGCGATGGTCTGGACGAAGATCCCGGCCATCAGGAAGTTGATGTACTCCCCCGATGAGCCGCCCTGTCCCCGGACGCTGATCGCGCCGCCGAACACGAAGTTGAAGAGCAGCACGAACATGATCGGGCTGAGGGTCACGTCGAGCAGCAGCTCGGGCGTGCGCCGGATGTGGAGCAGGTTGCGCCAGATCATCTGCCAGGTGTCGGCGAGCCAGGTCATGGCCGTCGCGTCGGTTGGCGCCGGGCGCGTCGCTGCGGTCACGGCGCTCACGCGCGAACCTGCTCTCGCTCACGGGCGACCGCATCGGCCTCCGCCTGGATCTCGGCATCCGGATGCTGCCCGGTCAGGACCAGGAACACGTCGTCCAACGTGGGCCGATGCACCCCGGCGTCGTCGACCGCCACGCCCGCGGCGTCAAGGTCGCGCACCGCTCGAGTCAGGATCCCGTCGCCGCCGGCCACCGCCACGCTCACCTGGCGCGCGGGCTCGTCCAGCTGGGGATCGCCCGCGATTCGGCTGAGCACTCCGGTGGCGGTCTGCAATTGCTCCGGTCTGGCGACCGTAATCACGAGCCGTTCGCCACCGATCCGCGCCTTGAGCTCATTGGCCGTCCCGCGCGCGATCACCTTGCCATGGTCCATGACCGCGATCTCGTCCGCGAGGCGGTCCGCCTCCTCGAGGTACTGCGTGGTCAGCAGGAGCGTGGTGCCGTCCGCGACCAGCTCGCTGATGAGCTGCCACATGCCCAGCCGGCCGCGCGGGTCGAGGCCGGTGGTCGGCTCGTCGAGGAACAGGATGGGCGGCTCCGCGACCAGGCTGCCGGCAAGGTCCAGGCGTCGCCGCATCCCCCCGGAGTAGGTCTTGACAGTCCGATTCGCCGCTTCCTCCATGTCGAAGCGAGCCAGCAGCTCCCCGGCTCTGCGGCGCGCGTCGGCCGCGGGCAGGTGATACAGCCGCCCGATCATCTCGAGGTTCTCGCGGCCGGTGAGCAGCTCGTCCAGCGCCGCGAACTGCCCGGTCACCCCGATTCGTGCCCGCACCTCCGCGGGGTGATGGCGCACGTCGAAGCCGGCCACATTCGCCTCGCCGGCGTCCGCGTGGGTCAGCGTGGTGAGGATCCGGACCGCGGTCGTCTTGCCTGCCCCGTTGGGGCCGAGCACCGCGAGGATCCGGCCCTCGGGAACCTCGAGGTCGATTCCGCGCAGGGCGTGCGTCTCGCCAAAATGCTTTTCCAGGCCGCGAGCCTGGATCATGATCGGGTCGGTGGGGGAGCCGGAGCCTGGGCGGGTCATGGAAGTCGGTAGCCTACGGCATCTCCCTTAAACGGACACTGGCGGCTGGCAAGGCGCTTGCTGCGTCCCAACGCATGAGCCGCGCCATCGCAACCCACCTTGAGCCCATCCCCCGACTGGTGCGCCTCGTCCTGCTGCTCACCGTCTTCGCCCAGCTCGGAGACGCGATCACGTTCGCGCTCGGGTCCCAGATGATCGGTATCGGTCAGGAATCGAATGGCTTGATGGCGTCGCTGTACCACCACGCCGGGCTGACCGGCGTGCTGCTGCTCAAGGGATGGGCGATCTTGATGACCGTATCGGTCCTGATGCTCCTGGCCCGACGCATGCCGCGCGCCTTCATGGTTGGCGCAGTCGTCGCGTTGGCGTTTGGCCTGCTCGGGCTCCTCTCAAACACCACCACCGTCGCGGCGCTCATCGGCTGAGGAGCCTTCCTGCCCTCCTCACGCCGAAGGCTCGTCCTGGGCAGGGCCTTCATCCGGAGCAGCCGGGCTGGCGGGCGTCGACTCGTTCATCGCGGGAGACGGAGACTGCTGCGGCGGCGGCGTCGCCGGAGCGGCGAAGGTCTGGGGAGTCTCGCCCATCTGGGCAGTCTTGTTGCCGCCGCCTGGTCGGGCTTGGGCACGCTTGACGTAGAAGTAGGCAAACACGACGACGGCTGCCAGCAGCAGCACGATCACGAGGAGCTCTTGCGTTCCGGTCATGGATCGTCCTCCATCCTGTCGCCCGCGGGCATGGCGGCCGCCGGACATGATCCCACGGGCGGCTATGACCCGATCAGCGCGCGTCGTACTCCATGCGTACTAGCCGCGCTATCCGAGGTCGACCGCTTTGACGCGCAGAGTGGACGCGCCTACGCTCGTTTCCTTCAAATGACCACCACCACGCGACCGCTGACGCCTGCGCCTGCTCCCGACCACGAGGGAGCGATCGCGGGCGCGCCGTACAGCCGCCATCGGCGTACGCACCGAGTCCGAGGACACCTTCGCCCGCGCCTCCTCCAGCTCCTGGCAACCGGCGGTGCCGGGGGCGCCCAGGAGAGCTACACGGGACTCCTTCTTCGCCTCGACCGCTCGCGGTATGACATCCGCGCGCTCTCGCTGAGCAAGGGCTCGGCGGTGCAGCGCCTGCGGCGGCTGGGCGTGGACGTCGACGTGATCGACGAGACCGATGACGAGGCAGCCATCCGGGAGCTCGCTGCCTACCTGCGTCGCCACGAGATCGACCTGGTCCACGCGCACATGTTCCGCGCCGAGGTGATCGGGATCCGCGCCGCCCTCGCGGCTGGCACACCGGTTGTGCTGGCGACCGTGCACTCCTCGCGCGTGCGCTCGCCTGAGGACGTCGCGACCCTCGCGACGCTGACCGGCCAGGTGGACCGATTGATCGTTCCGTCGCAAGCCATCGCGGAGAAGGTGCGCCGAGAGGGGCGCGCCGCCCCCTATTCGGTGATCCCCAACGGCGTCGATCTTTCGCGCTTCACCCTCCCCGCTCCGCCCTGCACGTTGCGCGACGAATACTCGATTCCCTGCGAGGAGGCACTGGTTGGGGTCGTCGCGCGGCTCGAGCCGGAGAAGGGGCACCGGTTCCTGATCGAGGCGTTCCCTGGCGTCCTCGAGCGCGCGCCGCGGACCTGGCTCGCGATCGTGGGGGAGGGCTCGCAGTGCGAGGCGCTGCGTGCGCAGGCAGAGGCGCTGGGTGCCGCGGGAGATCGGATCATCTTCACCGGTCGCCGCGACGACATCAGTGCGCTCACGGCGGACCTCGACATCGCCGTCCTCCCCTCGCTCCGCGAGGCGCAGGGCATCTCCATCCTAGAGGCCATGGCCCGCCGCAAGCCGGTGGTCGCCTCCGCGGTGGGCGGAATCCCGGAAGTCCTGACCGATGGCGTGGACGGGCTCCTCGTCCCACCCGGCGACAGCCACGCGCTGGCCGAGGCGCTGGGCAGGTCCAGGAGGTCTACGACGAGGAGTTCACGCGGTCGGGTGTCGTTGCCGTCTCGTCGGATGGCGGCTCCACGGCGCCCGCCCATCCCGGCACGCGCGCCGCGCTGGAGATCCCGCCGCTCTAGGGTTCTGGCACCCGGGCACTGAAATGGCCCGACGCGCGGGTTGCCCCGCGGTCAGGCCATTGGATGTGGGCCGAAGGGATCTAGGCGACGGCCCTGCGGTCGGCGATCCGAAGGATCGAGTCGATGATCAGCGCAAGGATCGCGTACCCGACCATCGCCACGATGGCCGCAACGTCGATCACGCTGGTCCCCGTCGGATACACGTGATTGATGTTGAAGACGCCGATAAAGGGCGCGACGAACGGATCGGTGATGTTGTAGATGCCGTCGACCAGCGCGTTCCCGGAGTTGGCGCCCAGCGCCAGCAACAGGATGCGGATGATCAGCAGCAGCTCCAGGATCCCGAACAGGGTGTCGACCACCCGGCGGGCGATCGTCACCGGGGTGGGGCCGGTGGCCACGTACGCGGGCGCGACGTAGCCCGAACCGCCCTCATTGACGTTGACGGGCGCGTCTGGATCACGGACCACGCGCCCCTGCGTGTCGTAGGTCATGGCTTGCCACACCTCCCAATGGTGTCGGCCACGCAAGGAAGCACGATCCGTGCCACGAAGCCATACGGCGGCGTTTCGTGGCTACCAATAGTGGCGCTATGACCGCCGTGAGGGCACAGTCTGGCGCCGGAACCGCGTTGGGTCGTCGTGCGGCCACCAGGGATGGCCAAACTGCGACCAAGAGCGCCTCAGGCGGGTTGAGCCCCGTTCCGACCTCGGCTCGTTGGTCGTAGCGCTCCTATTCGTGGCACCTGGCCGGCCGGCGCCGGCAGCGCGTGCGGACCTACGCTTCGAATCCGTGCTCCCCGACGAGCGGCACGAACACGACCGGCTCTACCTCGCGGCGCGTGAATGCGGACCCATGGCGCTGCACGAGGGTCAGCCATTGCTGCTCGCGGGTACCCACCGGCATCACCAGACGCCCAGCCTCAGGCGACAGCTGCTCCAGCAATGGCTTGGGGACCGATGGACCGGCGGCGGTCACGATGATCGCGTCGTAGGGCGCGCCATCCGGCCACCCGAGCGACCCGTCGCCAACCACCACGCTGACCCCGTCGTAGCCTGCCCGTCGCAGGCGATCGACCCCCTCCGCCCCCAGCGAAGGGTGCCGTTCCATGGTCGTCACCTCGGCTCCCAACTCCGCCAGGATCGCGGCCGAGTAACCGCTCCCCGTTCCGACCTCCAGCACCCGCGCACCGCGGTACCCGTCTTCCGGCCGAGCCGCCGCGGCCATGGCCGCCACCACGTAGGGCTGCGAGATCGTCTGGCCGGAGGGGATCGCGAGCGCCCGGTCACCGTACGGATCGTCCGACTCGACGAACAGGTGGCGCGGCACGGTCCGGAACGCGCGAAGCAGCTCCTCGTCGCGCAGCCCCCGCCGCTCCAGCTGGTCGATCACCATCCGGTTGCGGGCCGCCGCCCAATCCTCTTCGGAGACGCCGTGAGGTCCGGAGACCCGACCAGACTCCGCGATCCGGTCGGGAGCGACCACGCCGTGCGAGCGACCGGGCGCCCGAGTGGCGACGCGCGATCCGCGCGGCCACCATCGGTGCCATCTCATGAGACGCACCGCGGGCCGGCTCGCGCGTTGACGCGAGCGGCTAGTCGCCCCCGACGACGGCGCCCGCGGCCTCTGAGCTCGACTCCTCGCGCTTGCGCGGTGAGGCCTTACGGGTCGCCCCGCTATCGGTCCTCGAGCCTGGCTGGAATCCGCCAATCGAGGCGGCATCGAGCAGCTCGTTCAGGATGCGATCGGCGCGCTGGCGGAGCAGCCTGCGGGTTTCGACCCCGCTGCGCGGTGCCAGCAGGACGCCCACGGCCAGCCCAACGAAGAAGAAGCGGATGGCGATTCGAACGCGGCTGAACATTGCGATGCGCCTCCGGCGTGCGACAGGGTGGTCAGGATAACAGGCGGTCTCGCAGCAATCGGGTGCACGCGTCGTGCCACGCACGCGCCGAGCCGATCGCCGGCTGACGGGCTCAGCCCGCCGCGGGCTCGTTCGTGAGGTCGCGGTCCTCCATCTCCCACGCGTGGTCCAGGACGTGGTAGGCGGCGTGACGGAGCAGATACGGGACCGTCCAGTTGCCGAGCGGCTTCCCCTCGGCGTACCAGGCGTGCATCGCGTCCACGAACCGCTTCCGGTGGCCGGCGAGCCCCTTGGGCGTCGACAGCTCTTCGAGCTCCGACGGAGCCTTGACCCGCTTCGAGAAGTCAGCCCCCTCCGTGTTGAGGACGTGACGGATGATCCGATCGCGATCCCGCCCGCCGCCGCGCACCCCTGGGCGCAGGTCCGCGGAGACGCGACCGGCGATGGCGTCGAACTCGGCCCACGCAGCCCGCAGCAGCTTCACGTTGCGCGCAAACGTTGCCTCGTCGATCGGCTTCCGATCCAGGTCGGATGGAGCGAACGAGATGCCCCAGAAGTCGGTCGAGCCCGTGCCGGTGTAGTGCCCGATGACCTTGAGCTTCGGGTCGCTCGGGAGCTCCTCGGCCAGCCCAGCGCGCTTGGCAACCCGGGCGTAGCGGCGGACGTAGTCGTGGAGCTTGGCCACCGCCTCGTCCTCGCCGCGCCCGCCTCGTTCCAGGCCCGGCCAATCGACCGCGAAGGCCACCCAGCGCTTGCCCTTGGGACCCTGCTCGACCAGGACTCGCAGATCTGACGTCATCTGCCGCTACTCCCCCAGTCCGTACTCCCGCATCTTCGCGTAGAGCAGCCGGCGGTAGATGCCCAGCTCCTCCGCGGCGCGCGTCCGGTTCCCTCCCGCGCGCTCCAGGGCCTCGAGGATCAGCCGCCTCTCGAGCGCGGAGACCCGCTTCTTGAAGGGGCCAGTTCCCTCGCCGTTGTCCGTGGCGGCGCCATTGCCGCTGGCATCGGTCCGCTTGCCGCCCGCCGCGACGGGTTCGAGCCCGTCCCCGGCGTCCTCCGCCTCGCCGGCCCTGCTCGCGGCCGGCTTGCGGCCGTTGCCGCGCGGGGCTTTCTGCGAGTCGAACGGCAGCTGGTCGACGGTGATCGGCTGGCCCCGCGACAGCACCACGGCCCGCTCGATGGCGTTCTCCAGCTCGCGCACGTTGCCGGGCCAGTCGTACGCCACCAGGCGCTCGAGCGCCTCCTCGGTGATCGTGGTGGGGATGGCGTCGGCGCTCCATCGGTACTTCGCCAGGAAGTGCTCCACCAGCGCCGGGATGTCCTCCTTGCGATCGCGAAGGGGCGGCATATGAATGTGGATGACGTTGAGCCGATAGTAGAGATCCTCGCGGAAGCGGTTCCGATCCACCTCCTCCGCCAGGTCGCGGTTCGTCGCGGCGATCACTCGGATGTCGACCTTGATGGGCGTGTTGGAGCCGATGCGCTCGAACTCGTGCTCCTGCAGGATTCTCAGCAGCTTGGTCTGGGTGCCCAGGGTCATCTCGCCGATCTCGTCCAGGAAGATGGTGCCCTTGTCTGCGATCTCGAAGCGGCCCTTGCGCATGGTCATGGCACCGGTGAATGAGCCCTTCTCGTGGCCGAAGAGCTCGGTCTCCAGGAGGGTCTCCGGCAACGCGGCGCAGCTCACCTTGATCAGTGGGTGTGGGTTCCGCGGGCTCGCTCGATGGATCGCCTCCGCAACGAGCTCCTTGCCGGTTCCCGACTCACCAGACACCAGGACCGATGCGTCCGAGCCCGCCACCTTGCCGATCAGCTTGTAGATCTCGAGCATCGGCCTCGAGCTGCCGACGATTCGCTCGCGCTGGGCGGACTGCTTGCCCAGCTCCAGCCGGAGCGCGCTGACCTCCTTGGCCATGTCCGCCTTCTCGAAGACCCGGGACAGGGTGGCGACCTCGAGCTCGGGGTGCTCGCGCTTCATCTGGGTGAGCAGGGTCAGCCCGTCCTCGTCGGGGAGCAGGACGTCGATCATGACCAGGTCAGGGCGGGACTTGCTGATCGCCGCGAGGGCCTCGGCTCCGCTCTTTGCCTTGACGACCTTGTAGCCCTCACTGGTGAGGAGATCGTCGAGGAGGGAGAGCATGTCACGGTCATCGTCGACGACGAGAATGGCCCGGGCAGCCTGTGACATTGCTCGGCGAGTCTAGCGCCTTGTCCGGTTTTCGTACAATCCCGCGGTTGCCCCGGTGCAACGCCATCGGTCCTTGTGCTCGCAGGCGCTCCTATCGTCCAATGAGCGCCCCATCAGCATCCCCTTGGCCGACCTCCTTGGCCGTTTGTGCTCGCCAGTGCGCAGCTCATCCACCAAGCGGGGCGCATCGGTCCTGAGGCGCCAGTTCCTTGGACCGTAGGAGATCCTGGCTGCACATCGCGACGAGGCGCCACGCCGCGGACGCGGTCGCGGCTCAGGAGGGCGAAGCTGCGGGAGAGCCGGACGGTACGCCGCTCGCGCCGGGCGTCACGCTGGAAGTGGGGAAGAACTTGGACGGGACTCCGGCAAAGGCCAGCACGAAGACGAGCAGGAAGACCGCGACGACGGTGATGACCCACGGGACCGCCAAACGGTCGGTGCGAGGCGGGAGCGTGCCGCGGTACCCGGGCGCACGCGGTGGCGGCTGGCTGGTCATACGGCGGCGAAGGGTACCACGGGCCCCATCGGCGCCGGCCGATGTTACGAATTCGGAACCTAACGTCGGCTAAGCGCCGCCCCGGGGGCCTTCCGCCGACACCGCGTGCACGTGGCGTAACTCCTCGTCGCGCGAACGCTCATTCGGGGCTCCTCAAAGCCCTCCAGCCGACGTTATGCACGCGTGGCATAACATCCGCCGCCGGAGCGAGGCGGCGGGGCGGCCGCGCCAGATCAGCGACTCACCGGGCGTTGCGCATGGAGGGAACCAGCAGACCCCCCAGGCCCGCGAACGTGCAGACCACGCCACTCAGGGTGAGGACCATCGCCGGACCCAGCAACCCGGACAGCCACCCGGCAACCGCCATCGAGGCTGCCATCACCCCGAACACGATCGCCTGCCGCGTCGACACCACTCGCCCCATGAGCCGCTGCGGCGTGCGCTCCTGGAAGAGGGTGATGTTCGGGATGAGGAAGATCATGTTGGTCGCCCCCACCAGGAAGAAGAGCGCAATCGCCAGGTACGCGTCCCGCACGAAGCCCATCGCGAT
>VBGQ01000022.1 GCA_005882055.1 Chloroflexota bacterium | reverse complement strand
CCGCGGGTCGCGCCGCGGGTCGAAACGCGGCACAGCGAGCGGCCACAGGCAGGCAGCGGAGGGCACCTGATCGGTGGACGCCATCGCGTCGTTCTTCAAGTTCCGGGAGCGGGGGACCGATCTCGCCACGGAGGCGCGAGCCGGCCTGACCACGTTCATGGTCATGGCCTACATCATCTTCCTCAACGGGAACATCATCGCCAAGCCCCTTGGCCTCGACCCGATCGCGGTCTCGGCCGGTACGGCGCTCATCGCCGGGCTCGTGACCCTGGCCATGGGAATCTACGGCAACTATCCCTTTGCGCTGGCAGCTGGGCTCGGGATCAACGCCATCGTGGCCTTCACGTTGACCGCCAAGGGCCTCGACGCCAAGGGCGCGATGGGCGTGATCGTCCTCGAGGGCCTCGCGATCACCGTCCTGGTGCTGGTAGGTCTTCGGGAAGCGATCATGAATGCGGTGCCGCTCGCACTGAAGCGATCGATCGGCGTCGGCATCGGTCTGTTCATCCTGTTCATTGGATTCGTGAACGGCGGCATCATCGTCACGCCCCAGGGTGGCGTGCCGATCGTCGGGCTTTCCTTCCCGACAACCGCTGGTCAGGTCGTCTTCCTGATTGGCCTCGCCATCACGATCATCCTGTTCGTACTGAAGATCCGGGCGGCCCTGATCATCAGCATCCTTGCGACGACCGTGATTGCCCTGATCGTCGGGGTGGCCGCGATCCCAAGCAACTTCACGGTGACTCCGAGCTTCTCGACCCTGGGTCTCGGCCTGCAGGACCCCTTCCAGGCCTTCGCCAAGCTCGGCGTGTTGACCGCGTTGCTCACGATCTTCGCGATCATGCTCTCCGACTTCTTCGACACCATGGGTACCGTCACCGGCATCGCGGCCGAGGCGGGCCTCGCGCAGCCAGACGGCAGCGTGCCGGGAATCGGCCGCGTCCTGATCGTTGACTCGCTCGCCGCCGTGGTCGGTGGGGCCGGGGGCGTTTCGTCCAACACGACCTACATCGAGAGCGCAGCGGGCGTGGCGGAGGGCGGCCGCACCGGGTTTGCGTCCGTTGTGACCGGCATCCTCTTCTTGCTCGCCATTGCCCTTTCGCCGATCGCCGGGATCATTCCGGCTCAAGCGACAGCCCCGGCCCTGGTGCTGGTGGGATACCTGATGTTCACGCTGGTCAAGGACATCCCGGTCGCCGACGTCGAGGACGGGCTCCCGGCTCTCCTGACCATCATCCTGATGCCGCTGACCTACGACATCACGGTCGGCATCGGCGCTGGTTTCATCAGCTGGGTGCTGATCAAGGTGGTGCGCGGCAAGTTCGACCAGATCCACTGGCTGATGTGGCTGGTTTCCATCGCCTTCATCGTCTACTTCGCACAGGACTGGATCAACGGCCTGATCAAGTAGCTCCTTCTGGACCATTGGCGCCCGGCCAGGGCTAACCCGGCCGGGCGCTAGGCTGTTCGGCGTGGTCTCGAAGCTACCCAGGCTGCGCGTGGACGACTTCGACTATCCCTTGCCGGAAACGGCGATTGCCCAGGTCCCCGTCGAGCCCCGGGACGCCTCTCGCCTCCTCCTCCTCGATCGCGAGCGGTCCCGGCCCGGCGCGCCCGCACTCCAGCACGGAACGTTTCGCCAGCTGGGGGACTGGCTGCGACCCGGCGACCTGTTGGTTGTCAACGACAGCCGAGTGATCCCGGCACGCCTGCGCGGCACGCGCCGAGGTGGGGGAGAGGCGGAGATCCTGCTCCTGCGTGAGCTGGCACCGATGGAGTGGGAGGCACTGGTTCGGCCGTCGCGGCGGGTGCGGGTCGGCGAGCACCTGACGCTCGCATCCGGCGATGCCGTGGTGGTGGGCGGCCCGGCGGGAGATGGGACGCGAGCCGTCCGCTTCGACCGTCACCCACATGGCGTGATGGCCGCGGCGGGCGAGACGCCCCTGCCGCCCTACATCCACGATCGCTCGTCATCGTCTGAGCGCTACCAGACCGTGTACGCACGCCCGCCCGGGTCCGCCGCAGCCCCCACGGCGGGACTCCACTTCACCGCGGAGCTGCTTGCTTCGCTGAAAGCGGCGGGGATCCGCATGGCGAGCGTCACGCTTCACGTCGGGCTCGACACGTTCCGGCCGCTCGAGGGCGAATTCATCGACGAGCATCGCATCCACACCGAGTGGTACGAGATTCCACCCGACACCTCGCGGGCCGTGGCACAGACACGAGCCGGTGGTGGGCGCGTCGTTGCAATTGGCACGACGAGCGTCCGTGTGCTCGAGACCGCCGAGCGTGGGCGCTCAGCTGGCGCGGAGAGCGCCACGGGCTGGACCGACCTGTACATCACGCCGCCGCATCGGTTCAGCACCGTCGACGTGCTGGTCACGAACTTCCACCTGCCGCGCAGCTCGCTGCTCTTGCTGGTGACGGCCTTCGTGCAGGCGGGGATGAGCGGCGCGGACCCGCACCAGGCGCGCGACACCTTGCTGGCGGCCTACGCCCACGCGCTCGAGGCCGGCTACCGATTCTTCAGCTTCGGGGACGCGATGCTGATCGTGTAGGCGCGGGTCCTGGAGGTGTCAGCTCCATCGGCCGAGGAATGCGTGGCGCGGCAGCCGCCGGAGCTGAGGTCTCGGTAGCAGGCACGGCTTTTGGCTCGTCGCCCGGAGGTGGCCAACCGGATGGCTCGGCCATGATCACCGCGACCTTGGCGAAGTCGGCGAGCGCGCGGCCCAGCTGCGGGTCCTCGGTGCCTGCGCTAAAGCGCGGCTTGAGCACGCTGAAGGACCAGCGGGTGCGGTGCTCGAGCGCCCAAGGCCGACCTCAGTGGCCACCAGCACCCGCCGCCCGTCGTCGTCACCGCCCTCTTCGACCGCGTAGACCGCGATCTCCTCCAGGCCCAGGGTGGCGAGGTGCTCGCGGACCCATCCGCAGAGCTCCTCGGAAAGGAACGGCATCCTCGGCCAATCGTCGAGCCGCACGCGTCACCTCCGCCCGCAACGGTATCCCATTGCGCCCGAACCTGCGAGCGCTCGAGGCTATCCTGCAGCTCCATGCCCCAACCAGCCATCGCCTTCAGCACGCGGCCCACCAGCGTGGGCGTGGCCCGCCTCGGCGAGCTCCAAACGCCGCACGGCGTGATCGACACGCCGCAGTTCATGCCGGTCGGCACCCAGGCATCGGTCAAGAGCCAGACGCCGGCCGACCTCCGCGCGGCCGGGGCTCAGGTCATCCTGGGCAACACCTACCACCTCAGCCTGCGCCCGGGCGCAGAGCGCATCGAACGGCTGGGCGGACTGCATCGGTTCATGGCCTGGGATGGACCGATCCTGACCGATTCGGGCGGCTTCCAGGTCTTCAGCCTCGCGCACCTGCGCGAGGTCGACGAAGACGGGGTGACGTTCGCCAGCCACATCGATGGCACTCCGCATCGGCTCACGCCGGAGACCGCGGTCGCCATCCAGGAACAGCTGGGTTCCGACATCGCCATGGCGTTCGACCAGCTGGTGGATCCCACCCTGCCGCCGGTGACCGTGGCAGATGCGATGGAACGCACGCATCGCTGGGCGGAGCGGTCCCTTGCGGCGCACACGCGCTCCGACCAGGCACTGTTCGGCATCGTGCAGGGTGGCACCGATCCCGAGCTGCGCCGCCGGTCGGCGGCCGCGATCGCCGAGCTGCCGTTCGACGGGATCGCCATTGGTGGGCTGTCGGTGGGGGAGTCGAAGGCGGAGATGGGCGCCACGCTTCAGGTCGTGGCGGACGCGCTCGCCAACGATCCGAGGCCGCGCTACCTGATGGGCGTTGGCTCGCCGCTCGATTTCTTTCTGGCGGTCGAGCGCGGCGTCGACCTGTTCGACTGCGTGCTGCCCACTCGAGTGGCCCGCACGGGGCAGCTGTGGACCAGCGCGGGCAGGCTGAACATCCGCAACAGCGCGTTCCAGGACGACCCGGGGCCGGTCGATCCGAGGTGCGCCTGCGAGACCTGTCAGACCTTCTCGCGAGCCTACCTGGCGCACCTGTTTCGAGCCGAGGAGCTGCTCGGCTATCGCCTCGCGACGCTCCACAACCTCACCTATACTCTCGACCTGATGCGCGGGATTCGCGCCGCTCTCGCGGACGGTTCCTTCGCGTCGCTGCGCGACGCCGTGCAGGCACGCTACGGGGACGCCGAGTCGACGACTAAGCCCCCGATAACAGACCGATAAGACCACATCGGGCAGGCTGAATCCAACATTCGACCGGCTCCGATCGGAGGACCAATGGGCAAGGGCCGAGATCGACCGCGCCACCAGGAGAAGCGCAAGCCTAAGGAGAAGGCGCCAAAGAGCCCGCCGCCGGCATCGGCCGCCTACGAACAACCCATGTCGGTCGAAGTGATCAAACCAAGGCGCAAGCCGCGCAGCGAGCCCGGCCAGAGCGAGTGACCCAATCGCCCGCCGGGAGCACGAGGGAAGGAGCCCCAGACGAGATGGAAGCCCCGGTGGTCCAGCGCAGTGCCGATCGCAACGGTGACCGCGGTCGAGCGGTCGACGCAGCGATCCTGCAGATCGAGAAGCAGTTCGGGCGTGGCTCGATCATGCGGCTGGGCGACCGCGGCGCCATTGCCGTGGACGTCATCCCCACGGGCTCGGTCGCGCTCGACCTGGCCCTTGGCGTCGGCGGCGTCCCACGCGGCCGGATCTCCGAGATCTACGGTCCAGAGTCAAGCGGCAAGACCACCCTCTGTTACCACATCGTGGGGAACGCCCAGCGCAACGGAGGCGTCGCCGCCTTCATCGATGCCGAGCATGCGCTCGACCCGGGCTACGCCAAGAACGTCGGCGTCGACGTGGACGAGCTGCTCGTCAGCCAGCCGGATACCGGTGAACAGGCGCTCGAGATCGCCGAGACGCTGATCCGCAGCAACGGCGTGGACGTCGTGGTCGTCGACTCGGTGGCGGCCCTGGTGCCGCGGGCGGAGATCGAGGGTGAGATGGGGGACAGCTTCATGGGCCTGCAGGCTCGCCTCATGAGCCAGGCGCTGCGCAAGCTGACCGGCGCCATCAATCGGTCCAACACCGCGCTGGTCTTCACCAACCAGCTTCGCGAGAAGATCGGGGTCATGTTCGGCAACCCGGAGACGACGCCGGGCGGCCGCGCGCTCAAGTTCTACGCGAGCATCCGCATGGACATCCGGCGCATCGAGACGCTCAAGACCGGGACCGATGCGGTCGGCTCCCGGACGCGCGTCAAGGTCGTCAAGAACAAGGTCGCCTCACCCTTCCGGGTTGCCGAGTTCGACATCATGTACAACGAGGGGATCAGTCGCGAAGGCGGCCTGCTCGACGTGGGCATCGCGGCCGGGATCCTGTCCAAGACCGGTGCCTGGTTCAATTATGGTGAGACCCGCCTCGGGCAGGGCCGCGAGAACGCGCGAGATTTCCTGAAGGCCAACCAGGAGATCGCCACCAAGATCGATGACGAGATCCGCGGCAAGGTGGCCACCATCGAGGTCGGGGTCGAGGGCATCAGCGAGGCGGAGTAATCCGCTATCCCATGCGCCGTCGCCGCCCCAAGGTCGACGCTGATCCCCCGGGAGCGGAGGCGTCCCTGGAGATCGCGGCGCACTTCCTGGGAACGCGCCCGCGCACCCGCTGGGAGGTCGAGCGCCGGTTGCAGCGGGCACGGGCCGCTGATGACGTCATCCAGGGTACGCTCGAGCGCCTCACAAGACTGGGCCTCGTCGACGATCTCGCCTTCGCCAGGTGGTGGATGGAGCAGCGGGATCGGCACGCCCCCCGTGGCCGGCGCCTGGTCGAAGCCGAGCTACGCCAGCACGGAGTGGCGCGGGACGTTGTCGAACAGCTGCGTGACGAGCTTGCCGCGCTCGAGACTCGCGCGCAGGAGAGCGCGTCGCCGGACCTGCGAGGCACGGAGGCAACCGGGGACCCTGACACGGACATGCCCACAAGCGAGGCAGGGCGGGCGCAGGTCGCGCTGGCCCGACACCTTCGCGGGCGCCCGATGCCTGAGGATCGCCCGGCCATCCAGCGCCTGGGCGCGTTCCTGGTACGGCGTGGATTCGACCCGGACACCGTGCGCTCAACCTTGCGCGCCGCCGGATCCGCGGGCAATGAGACTGAGGAGTAAGCGATAGCGATGCGGTTCGCCTTGATGACCGAACCCCAGCAGGGGCTCTCCTACGCGGAGATCCTGGCCTTGGCGCGAACCGCCGAAGATGCCGGCCTGGAGGCGTTTTTCCGGTCGGATCACAACGGCTCCTTCCCCAACGACGCTGCCAGTCCAACGACCGATGCCTGGACCACGCTCGCGGGCCTCGCGCGCGACACCACTCGAATCCGGCTCGGGACGCTCGTTTCGCCGGTCACCTTCCGGATCCCCGGAAGCTTGGCCAAGGTGGTCGCCACCGCTGATGAGATGAGTGGTGGACGGATCGAGCTGGGGATGGGCGCCGGATGGAACGAGCAGGAGCACGAGCAGCTCGGTATCCCGTTTCCGACGTTGGTCGAACGATACGACATGCTCGAGGAAGCGCTTGCGGTCATTCACGGACTCTGGGCCGAGCCGGACGGTTGGAGCTACCAGGGAACGCGCTGGCATGTGCGCGACGCTCTCTTCCGGCCCAAGTCGACATTCGGGGGCCAGCGGCACACGCACCTGATTCTGGGCGGCGACGGGGGACCGCGACTGTCGCGGCTGGTGGCGACCTACGCCGACGAATTCAACCGCCAGTCGGCCTCGCCCGAACGCGTCCGTGAAGCGTACGACAACGTGCGTCGTGCGTGTAGCAAGATCGGGCGAGATCCCGATACGGTGGTCCTCTCGGCCATGGTCGGGGTCCTGGTGGGGGAGTCGGAGGGGGATATCAAGGAGCGCGTCCGCTCCGTGCTGGAGCTCACCGGCGCCAGCGGAGACGCCAACGCGTGGCTGGCCGAGCGTCGAGGCCGCTGGATCATGGGCACCCCGGACGAGGCTTGGGAGCGCGTCCGTGCCCTGGAGGCAGTCGAAGTGCAGCGCATCATGCTCCAGGACTTCCTGCCGCGGGACCTCGAGATGGTGCGCCTGATGGGCGCGATATTCAGTTCGGGCTAGGCCGCTCAGTCGGACCGTTCGCGAATTCGAGGGGTCGTGACGCGGCCCATCGCCTTTGCCTTTGAAGCAGGTAATCCGACGACCAAGGGACGCCTGAGATGCTTACGGACGTCGGCCGGCTCATTGGATAGCGCCCCGCCACGAAGCAGCCGCCGTGGTCGCTTCGCCTTGGCTTGCTCCGGCTTGGCCATGGCTAGTTCACCGCCAGCCAGGCCACCGAGACGTTCACCGTGGGCGCCTTGTTGAGGTAGATCGTGAACTTGCTCCCCGATGCGCTGGGAACCACCGCCTGCACGAACAGGCCCGCGACGTTGGTCTGCAAGGTGGCCAGGATGAAGCTTGAGGCGCTCAAGGCGATGCCGGTCTTGACCACGTTGCTGTGTCCGGCGCTGAACGTCAGCTTGCCGCTGCGGTCAAAGGCCGCCTTGCCCGACACGCGAAGTGCGACCCCGGTGTTGGTGCCCGAATAGGCCCGCAGGCCGGTGCCGGTATCGGTCTGGCCCAGGAGGCCAATGCCCTGGCTGCAGAAGCCCACCAGGCCGCGGCCACCGGTGCCGCCGGTGTCGGAGCGTCCATAGACGCCCACGTCGGGCGTCGGCTGGATTTCAGTTGGACCGGTGAAACCTACGACCCCGGTGCCACCTGCATCCGCCTGGCCGATGACCCCGGCCCCACCGAAGACATCCGGAATACCGCCTGCGCTCGAGCTGCCATACAGCCCGATGCCGTTCTCGTCTGCGACTCCGAGCGTGCCGAATTGCCCAAATCCGAACGAGCCGGTTTGACCGATGCCCAGGACGCCAACTCCCTGGACCGACTGTCCAGCTACGCCGCTGGCGTTCGTCGCTGACGTGTCGCAGAACCCATAGACTCCCGTTTCACTGAGGTCCTGGGTCGCCAGAGTTGAAGCGTCGCCGGCGACTCCAATGACTCCCACGTTCTCGCTACCCGCTCCATGCGTGGGTGTCGTCGTGGTGCTGTAGCCCGTCATGCCGGCCTTGTCGAGGGCACTGCCGAAACCACCCCGGCCACCGCTTGCTGTGGCCAGCGCCTGGAGCCCGTAGCCGGCCCCGTCCGCCTGCCCAACGACGCCGATCCCGTTGGTGGCGTGATAACCGCGCAACGATGCGCCGCCGCCGGTCGTGTTCTGCAGGCTCGTGCGCAAGCTGCCCTGGTAATCATTGCCAACCAGGACGGGATCATTGTTGGCGGCGGCGGCGTGGCTCGGATTCGCGAAGCGCGCGGTCATGAGCCCTGCCGCCCCGCTCACCGCCGCGAGGAGGACGCTGCGTCGCGAGGAGCGTACGTTTGGGTTGCCCGCGAGTCGTACCGCCGACGAGGTCGAACTCACGTCAGGTTGGTGCGCGGGCGCGGCCCGATCTGGACCAGCTCGCAATGAGCCTCGGAACGCCGCCCACAGGCGACCAGGGCGACTCGGGGAAGATGGGGAGTTGTGGAGACCTGTGGCCATGGTGGTCCCTCCGATCAGCGAGACGCGCTGGGGCGTATCTCGGACGCGGACGATTCTGCGCCCGATTCGGGGGTAGGGAAAGGCCTTCGTCCAGAGCGCGAATTGGGGTCCGGGGACCCATACAGGCGCGTTGGAGTACACTCGCCGTCTCGCTTGACCGTGGCTTCATACATCCTCGCGGACAAGCGGGATCGTGATGAGATCTCACGCGCCGTATAGGCGTAAGAGTGCCCGACGCGGGCTCCATCGACGGAGGGAGCCAGATTGCCGGAATCCGTCCTTGTCCTGATCGTGGCGGTGGTCGCCGCCGCCGTCGGTGCCGTTCTGGGCTACGCGGCCAGGCGGCTGTGGGCAGCCTCGCGGGTCAAGCACGCCGAGTCATACGCCGAGCGGATCATCGCCGAGGCTCGCGCCAAGCAGAAAGAGATCGTCCTCGAGGGCAAGGACTCGGTCCTCCAGCAGCAGCGAGCCTCCGAGGACGAGGCGCGCGAGAAGCGCACCGATCTTCAGCGCCAGGAGCGCCTCCTGCTTGACCGATCCGAAAGCCTCGACCGCAAGCTCGAGGCGCTCGAGCGCCGCGAGGCCGCTGCAGAGGAGCGGCTCACCGAGCTCGAGAACGAACGCGGCCAGATCGGAGAGCTGCGACAGCAGCAGCTCACCGCCCTCGAACGCGTCAGTGGCCTCTCCGTCATCGAGGCGCGCGAGTCACTCATCCAGCAGATCGTTGACGAGGCGGAGGCCGAAGCCCAGCACCGCGTGCGCGAGATCGAGCGCCGGGCAACCGAGGAGGGTGACGAGCGCGCCCGGCGGGTGCTGACCACGATCATGCAGCGCATCGCCGCCGATCACACCAGCGAGGCGACGGTGACCGTCGTCAGCCTGCCGTCCGAGGAGATGAAGGGCCGGATCATCGGGCGCGAAGGCCGGAACATTCGAGCGCTCGAGCAGGCCACTGGTGTCGATCTCATCATCGACGACACCCCCGAGGCCGTCGTGCTGTCCGGCTTCGATCCGGTGCGTCGCGAGGTGGCGCGCATGGCGCTCACCAAGCTCATCTCCGACGGACGGATCCACCCCGGCCGGATCGAGGAGACGGTGGCGAAGTGCCGCGCCGAGATCGAGATCGTGATGCGCCAGGCGGGCGAGCAGGCCGCCTACGATGCGGGGGTGCCGGGCCTGCATCCGGAGCTCATCAAGCTCCTCGGCCGGTTGAAGTATCGGACCAGCTATGGGCAGAACGTCCTGAATCACTCGATCGAGACCGCGCACCTGTCCTCGATGCTGGCGGCCGAGATCGGGGCCAACATCAACGAGTCCAAGAAGGGCGGTCTGCTGCACGACATCGGGAAGGCAGTCGACCACGAGGTCGAGGGACCGCACGCGTTGATCGGTGGCGACATCGCCCAGCGCTACGGCGTGAGCGCGGTGGTATGCAACGCCATCGCGGCGCACCACCAGGAGGTCGAGCAGGGGAGCATCGAGGCCACGGTGGCTGGACGACCTGCAGCAGATCGCCGAGAGCTTCCCCGGCGTGGAGCGCTCGTTCGCCATCCAGGCCGGCCGCGAGATTCGGATCCTGGTCCGACCCGAGGAGATCGACGATATCGCCTCCAACCGGCTGGCGCGCGACGTGGTCAAGAAGATCGAGGAGCAGCTCCAGTACCCCGGGCAGATCAAGGTGACCGTTATTCGCGAGACGCGCGCGGTCGACTACGCCAGATGACCAACCGCGCCGACGCGGTGCGGAGCCTTCTCATCGGCGACATCATCGGAAAACCCGGTCGGACGGCGGTTCGCCACGCGCTCCCGGAGCTGCGCTCCGAGCTGGACATCGACCTGGTCGTGGCCAACGGCGAGAACGTGGCCGCGGGTATGGGCCTCACCCCGGCGCTCGCCGAGGAGCTGCTGGAGATGGGGATCGACGTGATCACCTCGGGCAACCACATCTGGGACAAGCGCGAGATCTACGCCTACCTGGAGGGGGATCGGCCCGTGCTGCGCCCCCTCAACTACCCGGGGGACTCTCCCGGACGCGGCTGGCTGGTGCACCACCTGCCCGACGGCGGCGAGGTGGCGGTCATCAACCTCATGGGCCGGGTCTACATGAACCAGCTCGACTCGCCGTTCGCGGCGGCTGACGCGCTCTTCGACCAGGCCGCCGAGCCACTGCCACCGGTGCGCCTGGTCGACTTCCACTGCGAGATCACCAGCGAGAAGAACGCCATGGGCTGGTACCTCGACGGTCGCGTCAGCGCGGTGGTCGGCACCCACACCCACGTGCCCACCGCCGACGCGCGAGTCCTGCCCAAGGGCACCGCTTACATCAGCGACCTTGGGATGACCGGCCCGCGCGACTCGATCATCGGTTTCAGCGTTGAGACGGTGCTGCCGCGCTTCCTGCGGCACCTGCCGACGCGGCTCGAGGTGGGGGAGGGGCCGGTGATGCTCAACGCGGTGGTCGTGGAGGCGGATCGCACCATCGGGCGGGCCAATTCGATCGAGCAGGTCCAGCGCCTCGTGGAGGTCGACTAGACCGATGGCGCCGGCCGAAGGCCGGCGGCGGATGAACGCCCCATCGCCGCCCATCGCGGCCATCCTGGGACCCACGGCGTCCGGCAAGTCAGAGCTTGCGATGGCGCTCGCTGCCTGGCTGCCGGTGGAGATCCTGGTCGCCGATTCGCGACAGGTCTTTCGCGGCTTGTCGATCGGCACCGCCAAGCCCACCGAAGCGGACCGGGCGGCGGTTCCGCATCACCTGCTGGATCTAGTCGATCCGGACGAGCCATTCACCGTGGCTGACTGGGTGGCGCTCGCCCGGCCGCTGATCGATGAGATCGGGTCGCGCGGCCGGATCACGCTGGTCGTTGGCGGAACCGGGCTGTACGTGTCCGCGCTGCTGGATGGGTACGACTTCGCCGCGCAGCCGTGGTCGCCGGAGCTTCGCGAGCGACTGGCAACCCAGCTCGAGACCGAGGGGCTGGCCACCCTCGCCGCTCGCTTGACGCGCCTCGATCGTACGGCGGCCGCGCGTACGGACCTGCGCAACCCACGCCGGGTGCTGCGCGCCCTGGAGCGCGCCGAGGCAAGCGGCGGACCGCATCTGCCGCGGTCCACGCCCTATCCCGGACGACTCGCGCTCATCGGGGTCAGCCGGCCGCGGGCCGAGCTCTATCGACGCATCGATGCGCGTGCTGCCGAGCTCTTCCGGGCTGGCCTGCTGGACGAGACGCGGGAGCTGCTCGCCACGGGTCATGACACCGGAGGCGCGGCGCTCTCCAGCCACGGCTACGCTGAGGCGGTGCGACACCTGGCGGGGGAGCTGACTCTGGAGGAGGCCGTGTCAAGCACCGCCCGTCGCACGCGCCAGCACGCCAAGCGTCAGCTCACCTGGTTTCGACGCGATCCGCGCATCGTGTGGGTCGCCGCCGGGGCATCGCCGGCCTCGGACCCGGCACTCGTCGAGCGAACGCGCGAGCTGATTGAGCGCCTGCTCGCCTCGTGAGGCCCGAGATCAGCTCCGGCTGGCCACCGGGGTCGGCAGCCCGATCGAATCGCGCCAGTCGGCCATCGGCCGAGCGACGGCGTCGGCGTTGACTCCGTAGCCAGCGAGCTCGAGCGACGAGTGATCCGGGAGGTCGCCCGGCCGCGCGAAGAAGTAGCCCTGCCCGGCCCGAACCCCGAGGTTTGCCAGCTGTGAGACCTGCTCCTGGTGCTCCACACCCTCGCCAATGACCAGGGCGCCCGTCTGCGCTGCGAAGGAGACGACCGATCCGACCACCGCGGACGATGGCGCGCCCGGCGAGCTGCGCTGCACGAGGCTGAGATCGACCTTCACCACGTCGAAGCGAAGCTCGGAGAGGAGCCGCAACCCGGCGTTCCCGGCCCCAAGGTCGTCGGCCGCCAGACCGATCCCTGCGCGTTGGCAGGTCTCCAGCTTCGCGCGCGCCCGTGCGAGATCGACGATCGGCTCGCGCTCGGTCAGCTCGAGGACCAGCCGATTGGCAGGGAACTGGTGGCGGGCCAGGATGCTGAGCAGCCCGGCGGTGGTGAACTCCGGAGACTCGACGGTTCCCGGGGAGATATTCACGCTCAGGAATTGCTGGTCGGGGAGGCCGCTCGCCCCCGCCACGATGGTCTCGATGCAGCTCATGTCCAGCGCCACCAGGTGCCCGCTGGTCGCAGCGGCGGCGAAGAGCTCGGAGGGGTCCGCGAACGGCGCGGGCGAGACCGGCCGGATCAGGCCCTCGTAGCCGAGCACGGTGAAGCTGCCCAGCTCGACGATCGGCTGGTAGACCGGCCGCAGCTGCCCGCGGGCGATCACCTCGGCGACAGCCGCCGAGGATCCAGGGCTGCTGCCTGCCTCGATCGCCACCTCGCTCGCGTCGAACACGATCACATCGGTCCGGCCGGCGTGCTTGGCAGCGTACAGGGCAGCATCGGCCTGGGAATAGAGCTGTGCGCGGGTCAACGCGCTATCGGGCATGGCCGAGACGCCCGCAGAGAATGAGACCGGGCGGTGACCCTGTTCCGCCAGTGCGGGCTGCAGCGCGCCCGCCAGCAGGCGCCGCGCCACGATGCGGGCCGCCTCGGCATCGGTATGTGGGAGCAGGATGGCGAACTCGTCGCCACCGATGCGGAAGGAGAGATCGACCCGGCGGACCGTTGCGAGCACCAGCCGGCCGAAGTCGGCCAGGGTGCGGTCGCCTTCGGCGTGGCCGCTCTGGTCGTTGACGGCCTTGAACTCATCGAGGTCCAACAGCACCAGCGCAACCGGCACGCCATAACGCTGCGCATGCTCCACCTGCCGATCGAGCTCCTCCTGGAAGGCACGATGGTTGCCGAGCTGGGTGAGGGGATCCTGGAGCGCCTCCGCGACGGCCGCCTCGTAGCGGCCCTCGAGCTCCGTCCGCGAAGCCACGAGCGGGGCGACGACCGCGGACTGCAGAATCACGCCGACCGAGACCACCGCGAGCACGGTTGCGATGCCCGCCTGCAGCACCAGGTCGTGCAGGACGATGCCGAGGCCGAGGTAGACGACCACGGCTGACGAGGCGCTCGCACCGAGTGCCAGCACGAAGCGACCAGCGATGCCGCGCAGCGGCTCGCCGGCGGTGCGTGGCCGCGCGTGCGGATCGTCGGACATGAACGCTCCCCGGTGCCCCCTGGTCGGCACAGGTATCGCATAGCCCGGTGCGCTCGCGCACTAGGCAGAAAGTACGGTTCGACCTCGTTCCGAGCGTGATGGACTACCATCAGCCCCCAAATGCCCGATCGCGAACGCCTGATTGATCTGAGGGTGCCGGATGAGCGTGCCTTCCTCATCGGCCTCGAGGGTCTCCGGGAACCAGCGCAGGCCTGGCACCCGATCCCCTCTGGTATTTCGGCAAGGGTCGGGCCGCCGAGCTCGTCGCCGAGAAGAACGCCAGCGGCTTCAACGTGCTGATCGCGGACGACGAGATCAGCCCCACCCAGCAGCGCTCCCTGGAAAGGCTGCTCGATTGCAAGGTGCTCGACCGCTCGGCGTTGATCATCGACATCTTCGCCCGACACGCCAGGACCCACGAGGGGCGCCTGCAGGTCGAGCTGGCGCAGCTTGAGTACTACCTCCCGCGTCTGACGAGGATGTGGACCCACCTGTCGCGCACGGGCGGCGGGATCGGCACGCGCGGTCCCGGTGAGACGCAGCTGGAGACCGACCGACGCGTGATCCGCGAGAAGATCAAGAAGGTGCGCGGCCAGCTCGACGACGTGAAGCGCCAACGAGCGACGGCCGCTCGCCAGCGCGTACGCAGCGAGGTGGCCACTGTCGCCCTGGTCGGCTACACCAATGCCGGCAAGAGCACGCTGCTGAACCGCCTGGCGGATGCGGACGTGTACGTCGCCGACATGCTCTTCGCCACCCTCGATCCAACCTCCCGCCAGGTCACGCTCCCGACCGGCCAGCGGATCGTCGTGACCGATACGGTGGGGTTCATCAACAAGCTGCCACACGACCTGGTCGACGCGTTCCGCGCCACGCTCGAGGAGGTTCTGCGCGCCGATCTGCTGCTCGAGGTGGTGGATGCCTCCGACCCCGATTTCATGCGCCACCAGGAGGCGGTGCAGACGGTCCTGAACGAGCTCGGAGCGGGAACGAAGCCGCGCATCACCGTCTTCAACAAGATCGACCTGCTCGAGCCCCATATGCAGGCTGCGGAGATGCCGGACAGCGATCAGGCCGTCTTCGCCAGCGCCACGCTGGGGAAGGGGATCGACTCGCTGCTCGTGCGCACGGCGGAGGCCTTGCGAGCGAGCATGGTCGAGGTCGATGCTGTGGTCCCCTACGAACGCGGCGAGCTGGTGGCTCGCGCTCGTTCGACCGGCGCGGTGCAGGAGCGATACACGCGTAGCGGCGTGCGGATTCGCGGGCACTTGCCCGACGCGATGGCGGCAGAAGTGGTGGCCGCCGCGCGACCCGCAGCCAACGGCCGGAATGGCCAGAGCGGACGGAACGGTCGAAGCCGCGAGCCATCTGCCGGCTAGAACCGGATGAGGCCACTTGCTGGGATGCCCGCGGAGGCGTCGGTCGTCCTGGAGGGCCGCGTCTCGATCGAGGCCGCCCTGGCGGCCGGAGTGCGGGAGGTGCACGAGATCCTCGCGGTGGCCCCCGGCGACCGCAGACTGAGCTTCCTGCGGCGCGCGGCGGCCGAGCAGGGGGTACCCATCCATCGTGTCACCCCGGACGAGCTGCGCCCTCTGGTGAACGGCACGACCCATGGGGGAGTGGTGGCGCTCGCCGGAGAGCGTACCTATCTGTCCGTGGAGCAGCTGCTGGGCCAGGCCAGCGCAATGCCGCTGCTGATCATGCTCGACGGGATCGAGGACCCCTACAACCTCGGCCAGGCGATCCGAGCGATCTATGCGGCCGGCGTGGACGGCCTGGTGGTGCGGGAGCGCAGCTGGGAGCGGGCGGCTGGGATCGTCGCGCGAGCCTCTGCGGGCGCATCGGAGGTGATGCCGACTGCCGCAGCGACCGATGTCGTGGAGGCGGCGGCCGCCTGTCGCAAGGCGGGGCTCACGGTGGCATGCGCCGCCACCCGTTCCGACGCCGTGTTCCTCAATGACGCAAATCTCGCGCAACCGATGCTGCTGCTGATCGGCGGCGAGCGGCGAGGCGTGACGCGCTCGTTCACCGAAAGCGCTGACCTGCTCCTGCGTATCCCATACGGCCGGCGTGGCGCGCATGCGCTGGGGGTCGCGACATCGGCCGCACTGCTGGCCTTCGAGGCCCTTCGCCAACGACGAGCAGCTGGCATCGGCGCCGAGAACGGGCCCTAGGCGCGCGGCTCCGTGGCGATGACGGTGGAGCTCGGCGAGGTGTGCCGGCGCGCAACCTGCCGGCGAACGCCCAGGCCGATCAGGAGGTAGACGGCCGACGCGATCACCAGCGATCCGTAGCCGCTCATCAGGCCCCCGAGCTCACCGCCAAACCGTCCGGCGATCGTCACGAGCAGCCCAAACGCCAATCCGGCCACGCCGAGGGCTCCCAACAAGCGTTCGTGTCCCATGCGGCGAGCCTACCCGCGAGGCCCCCTGACCGATGCAGTCCATTCGTCCGGTCTGCAGTTGGTACCAGGTTTGTCTGGGCAGGCTACGCACGCCTGGCTTGCCCGGTAGGGCTTCCGCAAATGGAAGTTATGTTGCGTTGTGCTACGAGAACGGGCTTTGGGACAGCGGAGTGGAGCGCGAACTCTCGGTCTAGTTCCTCAGCGAGGCTTCGATCTCGTCGAGATGCTCGCCCCGATGCTCTGCGCGGGAGGCGTTCACCGGGCTGGTCGGATCGGACGGCCACGTCTTGCGTACGAGCTCGGGCTTGAGTGACGCCAAGCGCTCATCGACCGCCTCGGCGAGGCTGAGCGCCAGATCTGCTGCTCGGCGCGGCGGTATGGCGTGAATCAATGGTCGGGTCGCATCGTTGATCCAGTCGACGTCCTCGGGCTCCTCATCTGACGGTGAAAGGGGTTCGCCTCGTACCAGCTTCTCGACGAGGAAGAGCGCGCGGCCGTCCCAGAACGCGACGTGGGCGAGCACCCCGGCCACGGTCCAGCTCTCGTTGACAGGACGGCTGAGCTCCTCGTCGTCCAGACGCGTGACGATGGCCCGCATGCGCTTGAGCTCGGCCCGGTTGCGCTCGATCTCTGACGACTGCTCGCTCACCCACCGAGCATAGATCAGACGGCTTGGCGGATCTGCCAGCTGACCGCGAGCAGCTCCGGATCAGTCAGCAGCTCGGCCGCTGCGGCCGGCATGAGCGACTCGACCGCTGCCGTAAGCGCCGTCCTGGCCGTCGAGCCCAGTCCGGTCTCGATGCGACGGCTGCCGGCAGCGGTGGCCACCCATCGGTCTCCAAACGACTGGAGGCAAACCTGGACCGATTCCGCGAGGTTCGCGGCGTGCAGCTGGAATCGCGTGCTCGTGCGCGCCCGGCGCCTAACGTCCGACCCGAGCCGCGTTGTCATGCGATAGGTATCGGTCCAGGTCGCGACAACAGTGTGTCGCGATGCCGCTGGGGCCGCCTCAGCGCTCCCCAGGCACTCCGAGCGTGATCGAGGCGGCAATGGTCGCCACCACCAGGGCGAGGCCCTCAGAGACGCTGAGGGCCGCTGTGCGAGCGAACAGGTGGGTTGCAGTGCTCGGGATGGCACCCAGGATGGGCGGCACCAGGATCCAGCCGAGGACGAGCGCGGTGGGCGCCGCAGCACCCGGCAGTTGGAGGGTTCGGGTGATGACCGCGGTGAGAACCCCCAGGAAGGCCGCCAGCAGCAGGACGAGCACCGTGGCTGGCTGATCCTTCGCCCCTGACGCGTCGACGAGGCGTACGAGGCCCTGCTCGCTCACGGCGACGGCCACGGCCAGGATGGCGCCGAACACAGCCGAGCGCGCCCCGCTCACGAAGCGCCCGCTGGGTCGAAGCTGCGCGGCCGGGTGAGCACGCCGTCCGCCAGTGATTGCGCAAGCTCCTGGGCAATGCGATACGACTTGCCTGCGCCCATGACCAGCACGGCGTCGCCCTCGCGGAGGTGGTCCGCGACATAGGCCGCCGTGGCGTAGTGGTCCCCCGTCGCGATAGCCGGGATGCCGGACGCGCGCTCGATCACATCGGCCAGCTCGGCCGCGGACGTGGCGCGCATCGCCTCCTCGGTGTCGCGACTGGCGAAGATGTCGGCGATCACCACCTCGTCGGCATCGGTAAAGCTCCGCGAGAACTCATCCAGGAAGAGGCGCGTTCGCGAGTACATGTGCGGCTCGAAGACCGCCCACAGTCGGCGCTCGCCCACGTGCTGTCTCGCGGCTGCCAGGGCTGCTCGCACCTCGGTCGGGTGATGGCCGTAGTCGTCGAACACGATGACGCCGGCAGTATCGGCGATTAGCTCCATCCGTCGCCCCGCTCCCCGGAACCCGCGCAGTCCGTCCACGAGCGCCTTCAAGGGAGCACCCAGCGTCCGGGCCAGGACGAGCGCGGCGGTGGCGTTCAGGACGTTGTGCTCCCCCGCCAGGGGAGTTTCGAATTCCAGGTCGAAGAGCTTGAAGCGGGTCCATCCCTGCTCAAGGCGGACGTCGGCTGCCGTGATCTCACCGCCGGGCCCGTAGCGGAGGATACGGCCCGGCCAGTCGTGCAACCGCTCGACGAGGGCGCTGGCACCGGAATCCTGCGCAGGCGCCAACAGCAGGCGGCCACCGACGTGCGGATCCTCCCCCATCCCCCGCACGAATCGCTCGAAGCTGGCGAGCACGGCGGCGCGATCCGCGAAGAAGTCGGGATGGTCCATCTCGACGTTGGTCACGATCGCGGCGGCCGGATGGTAGTTGAGGAAGTTGTCACCGAATTCGTCGGCCTCGACCAGGAAGGGTGCTCCCCCGCCCGGGCGGACCGTGGCTCCCCAGTCCGCCATGAACGCTCCCACCTCCACGGTCGGGTCCATACCGGCGGCGACCAGGAGATGCCCGAACAGCGCGGTGGTGGTGGATTTGCCGTGCGTGCCGGTGACGGCAAGACCGATGTGACGGGCGTGATGGCAACGCGGTCGACGCCGGAGAGGTGCGCCGGATCATGGCCGTGCAGCACGGGGATCTGCGCAGCGTCCAGCGGCGGCGTGTAGGGCGAGGGAGCATCGAGGTCACAGCCATCCACGCGCGCCCCAGCGTGATCGGCCAGCAGGGCGACGCCCGCGGCGCCCGAACCGGCGATGCCGATGACGTGGATGCGCTCGCCGGTTCGCACCATGCCGCTAGGCCGATGCTTCGCGGATCGCCAGCTCCAGCGCCGCCGCGGCGGCAGCCGCGCGGTTGCCGTCACGGTCGAAGCCGAACTGATGGCGCTCGACGATCGCCGGATGGCCGATGCGTGCCATCCCGACGAAATGGAGCCCAACGGGCTTGTCCGCGCTGCCCCCATCCGGCCCGGCGATGCCGGTCACGGACAGGCCGGCCTCCACCCCGAATTTCCGCCAGGCTCCCTCGGCCATGGCGGCGGCGACCTCGCTGCTCACCGCGCCGTGCTCGGCGATGAGGGCCGCCGGCACGCCCAGCTCCCTCTCCTTGGCGAGATTTGAGTAGCCGATGACGCCGCCCACGTAGTAGTCGCTGGCGCCGGGGATCATGGTGATGGCGTGCCCGATCAAGCCGCCGGTCGACGATTCCGCGGTCGCGAGCCGCCAGGATCGATCGCGCAGCAGCTCACCCAGCCGCCTCGCCAGGGGCTCGAGATCGGCATCCTGGGGCGCCGCCGCGAAGCTCACCGGCGCCTCATCGGTAGTTGGTGAACTGGAGCGCCACCGGGTAGTCGAGGGCGCGCAGGTCCGCGATGACCCCCTGCAGCTCGTCCTTGGACTTGCCCGTGACGCGGACCGCGTCGCCCTGGATCACCGGCTTCACCTTCGGAAAGTGGTCGCGGATGCGCCTGGTCAGCTCCTTGGCCTGTTCAGAGGTCAATCCCCGCTTCAGGTCGATCCGCTGGCGCACCGTGCCTCCGGAGGCCGGCTCGAGCTTCCCCCACTCGAAGATCTTGAGCGACAGGCCGCGACGGACCGCCTTGGACTCGACCAGATCGCGGACGGCCTTGGCACGGAACTCGTCGTCGGCGGTCAGGGTAACCTCGGCCTTGCCGAGCTCAAGGGTGCTGCGGCTCCCCTTGAAGTCATAGCGCGTCGCGATCTCGCGCCGCACCTGGTCGAGCGCATTCACCAGCTCCTGCTGGTCGAAGTCGCTCACCACGTCAAAGCTCGATTCGCCGGCCATTCCTCTCCCTTGAGCCTCCTGTCAGTGTCCGCGCGCCTGCGCTTCTGGATCTCGCTCCCCTATCTTCACCCAGCCGATGGCCCGCGGTGACCTCTCGACTGCGGCTCACCGCGTGAGCTGGATGCGCCAGGTGACGACCTCACCCGACGTGCCCATGGCACCCAATGACACGCCGTCGATGGTCAGGACCACGGCCCCC
>VBGQ01000236.1 GCA_005882055.1 Chloroflexota bacterium | reverse complement strand
CGCGATCTTCGCTGCGGCGATCGCCCTGACCCAGAACGACATCAAGAAAGTGCTCGCCTACTCGACGGTGAGCCAGCTGGCGTACATGTTCACGGGCCTCGGCGTGGGCGCCTGGGCCGCGGCGATCTTCCACCTGGTCAGCCACGGCTTCTTCAAGGGGCTGCTCTTCATGGGGTCCGGCTCGGTGATCCACGGATCGGGCGGCGAACAGGACATGCGCTTCATGGGCGGCCTGCGGGAGAAGATGCGCTGGACCTACCTGACCATGGTCACCGGGTCCCTGGCTCTTGCCGGCATCCCGATCCTCGCCGGCTTCTTCAGCAAAGACGAGATCCTTGGCGAGACCTTCAGCCGCGGGTACGGGCTCTTCTACCTGGTCGGCATCGTGACCGCTTTCATGACCGCCTTCTACACGTTCCGGATGATCTACATGACCTTCCACGGAACCTGGCGAGGCGTTGCCGAGGTGTGGCACCACGTCCACGAGAGCGCGGCGACCATGGTCGTCCCGCTCCAGATCCTGGCGGTGCCGACCATCCTCGTGGGGCTGCTCCTGGGCCTCCCGCCGGAGAGCGGCCTGATCCACCAGTGGCTCAACCCGGTCTTCGAGCACTCAGAGCAGGCAGGCATCGTGGCGGGCTCACTGGCCGCCAGCGGAGGGGGCTTCAGTCCGCTCGGCGTCGGTGGGCTCCTCCTGCTGGTGGGCGCGGGGGTTGGCGCCGCGGGAATCTGGCTGGCATACCGATGGTATGTGGCTGACCCGAGCGCGCCGGCGCGCTTCGTGGCGCGCATCCCGTTCGGCCTTGGCCCGGGCATGTATGCCGCGAGCGTGAACAAGTACTACATCGACGACATCTACCAGCTCGTCTTCGCCCGAGGAGGCGTGCTCCTCGCGGAGGCCTTCTGGTGGTTCGACGCGAAGGTGATCGACGGCGCCGTGAACGGTGCTGCCACGCTCGCTCAGGGCGTCGGGCGCGGCCTCCGACGGTCGCAGACGGGACGAGTCGAGAACTACGGGCTCGGCATGGCCGCCGGCCTGATCCTGGTCCTCATCCTCTACGTCGTGATCCTCCGATGACCGCGAGGCAGAACCAACCCTTGCCGGGCTGCAAGCGCCGCGCTGGGGAATTGCCACTGGTCATAGGAGAGGGCGTGCCCGGAGGCCGGCGCAGCCTGTCGCGAAGCCAGGCAAGCCGGTCTTCGGGCGCGCTATCAACAGGTCTCACCTGATGCATTTCCCGGTTCTGACGTTCGTCGTCTTCTCGCCGTTGATCGGCGTCCTCGCTCTGCTGCTCGTCCCTGGCACGAACCATCGGATCATTCGCTGGGTTGCTCTCGCGGCGGCGCTCGTCAGCTTCGGGTTCAGCTGCGTGCTGCTGGGCTACCAGGTGGGCGGACCCGAGTTCCAATTCAAGGAGGACTACACCTGGATCCCGGCCTTCGGGATGCGCTACACGATGGGCGTCGACGGGCTGAGCGTCGTGCTCGTGGTCCTTACGACGGTCCTCTCCGTGGTCGCGATCCTCTACTCCTGGACCCCTATCCAGACGCGGGTCAAGGAGTACTACGCCACGATGCTCCTGCTGATGATCGGGATGCTCGGCGTCTTCGTCGCGCTGGATCTCTTTCTCTTCTACGTCATCTGGGAGATCAGCCTCATCCCGATGTACCTGGTCATCGGGATCTGGGGAGGCGCGCGGCGCATCTACGCCACGGTCAAGTTCGTGATCTACACCCTCGTCGGCTCGCTGCTGATGCTAGTTGCCATCCTGGCGGTGGCCATCGCGCACGGCAGCGCCACCGGGGACTTCACCTTCAGCTACGAGGCGCTGCGAGGCTTCGCGTTCGCGGGAAACCTGCAGGCGCTCGCCTTCATCGCCTTCTTCCTGGCGTTCGCCATCAAGGTACCGATGTGGCCGCTGCACACCTGGCTCCCCGACGCGCACGTGGAGGCGCCCACGGCCGGATCGATCATCCTGGCCGGCGTCCTCCTCAAGCTGGGCGGGTACGGCTTCCTGCGTTATGCCGTGCCTCTGCTGCCCGATGCGGCCAAGAGCTACGCCCCGGTCATCATCGGTCTGGCGATCATCGCCATCCTGTATGGCGCACTGGTCAGCATGGTCCAGCCCGATCTCAAGAAGCTGATCGCCTACTCGAGCGTGAGTCACATGGGCTTCGTCATGCTCGGCACATTCGTGTTCAACCCGCAGGGACTGCAGGGCGCCGTCTTCCAGATGGTGAGCCACGGGGTGACCACCGGCGCCCTCTTCCTCCTGGTGGGCGTCATCTATGAGCGCACCCACGACCGGCTGATCGCGCACATGGGCGGGCTCAACGGGAAGCTGCCGCAGTATGCGGCCATCTTTGGGTTGTTCACCTTCGCGAGCATCGGCTTACCCGGGCTGTCCGGGTTCATCGGGGAGTTCCTGGTGCTGCTGGGGACGTTCCGCTACAACGGGCTCGTGGCCGGCGTCACGACGGTGGTCGTGATCCTCAGCGCCGTCTACATGCTCTGGATGTTCCAGCGCGTCTTCTTCACCGTGCCATCGGACTGGATGCGGCGCTTCTGGCCCACGCTCAAGGACATGAGCCGCCTGGAGTGGGCCGCGGTCGCGCCGCTGGTGGTGCTCGTCGTGGCGCTGGGCGTCTTTCCGGGGCCGGTCCTGCACCTGACCGAAGCACCGGTGCAGCGCATCATCGAGGCGGTCAACGGCTCCAGCGGCCTGGTGGGCCTGAGCCTGCCGTGGTGAGACCGGAGCACCGATGAACTACTTCACTGAGCTCTTCCCGCTGCTGCCCGAGCTGATCCTCGCGGTGTTGGTGCTGGTGGTGATCACGGCAGACCTGTTCCTGCGACGCGACCAGAAGTGGATCCTGACGCCGCTCACCATCTTTGGCCTGGTCCTGGCGGGGATCGCGTGCCCGTTGGTGTGGGGCACGAACAGCACGCTGCTGGGCGGCTTCTACAAGGTCGACGACCTGTCGGTCTTCCTCAAGGGCGCCACGGTGGTGATCGGGATCCTGTCGGCGCTCTTCGCGCCCTCGTACCTGCGCACCCGGCGCCTGCCGCTCGGCGAGTTCAACGCTGTGCTCCTCTTTAGCTTGCTGGGGATGTGCGTGCTCGCCTCGGCGAGTGACCTGCGCTCAAGTACTTCCTGCTGGGCGCGTTCAGCTCCGCGCTGCTCGTCTACGGTTTCGCGTGGCTCTTCGGTGTCACCGGGTCGACCCGCTACACCGACATCACCGCCGCTCTGAAGGCCGGTGGCATCGCGAACGGGCCGACGATCATCGCGCTCTCGCTCGTCACGGTCGGGCTCGGGTTCAAGGCCGCGGTCGTGCCGTTCCACCAGTGGACACCGGACGCGTATGACGGCGCGCCGACACCAGCGACCGCGTTCATGTCGGTCGGACCGAAGGCCGCGGCGTTCGCCGCGATCCTGCGCGTGCTGGTGTCCGGTATGGGATCGCTCGTGCTCGACTGGTCGGCTGTCTTCGCGGTGCTGGCCGCGATCACCATGACCGCGGGGAACGTCGTGGCGCTCGCGCAGCCGAACGTGAAGCGGATGCTCGCGTACTCGAGCATCGCGCACACCGGGTACATCCTCGCCGGCCTGACGGCGTTCGCGGCCGCCCGCGATACCGCAACGGCGCAGCGTGGAATCGAGGCGGTGCTCTTCTATGTGCTGGGCTACGGCGTGATGAACGTCGCGGCCTTCGCGGTGGTCGGCATGCTGCAGCGCGACACGCGCCGCTTCGGCGGGATGGGCAGCTTCGCCGGGCTGGCCTCCCGAGACCCCTGGCGCGCGGCCGCGATGGCCATCCTGCTGCTGTCGTTGACGGGGATACCTCCCACCGTCGGCTTCTTCGCCAAGCTCTACGTGCTGGTCGCCACGGTCAACGCCGGCCTGGGCTGGCTCGCGGTGGTGATCGCCCTCAATGCAGCCCTGGCCGCCTTCTACTACCTGCGGGTCATCGTGACCATGTACATGCGCGACCCCGAATCGGAGCCTGCGCCCATCGACCACGCAACGGCCGGCAACCTCGGGCTGGTGCTGTCTGTGCTGGGAGTGCTGCTGCTCGGCCTGTTCCCTGACCGCATCCTGGAACTGTTGCGGATCTCGGCCGGAAGCCTGTTCTAAGGCCCGTGGTCGCACGGCACGACCATCAAGACGGCTCGCTCGAGGCGTCCGCCAAGCGGCTCCTGGGCCACCGTCGACTGATCTTGGCTGCCAATAGAGGGCCGGTAAGCTTCAGCGCCCTGGCGGACGGGACCCTTCGGCCCCGGCGCGGGTCCGGCGGCGTGGTCACCGCGCTGTCGCAGGTCAGCGGCCACGTGCCGCTCACCTGGGTGGCATCGGCCATGAGCGAAGCGGATCGGCGTGCGGCGCACAGTCCTGCCGCCCTGGACCGGGCCATGCCCCACGAGGCGGTGCGGCTCCGCTTCGCGACGGTGCCGCGATCGGTCTTCGAGGGGGCCTACAACGTCATCGCCAACCCCCTGCTCTGGTTCCTGCAGCACGAGCTCTGGAACCTCCCCGAGCGGCCCATGATCGACGCCGCGACCATGCGCGCGTGGCGCGAGGGCTACGTGCCGCTCAACCGGGCGTTCGCTGACGCGGTGCTGGCGGAGGTTCCGAGGCGCGATCGTTCGCCGCGGATCATGCTCCACGATTATCACCTCTACCTCGCCGCCGAGCCGATTCGCCG
>VBGQ01000021.1 GCA_005882055.1 Chloroflexota bacterium | reverse complement strand
CTCGAAACGGCGCTTCAAAAGCTCAGCGTCAAGGAGGACGGAGAGGCAGTCATCTTCGCCGACCTGTTCGGAGCCGCCCCAGCAAACGCAGCCGCGTCGCTCCTCCGCCATCGGCCCAACCTCGAGATCGTGGCGGGCATGAACCTCCCCATGCTGCTCGAGGTGCTGCTGGGCCGCGAAGGGGTCAGTGCCCGGGAGCTCGCGGAAGGAGCGGTGACCGCCGGACGTGAATCGATCCGCGACGTTGGAGAGGTGATCCGTTCGGCACTGGCCGCGGCCAAGTCTTCAGGAGGTGTTGGGTGACCGTCAGGCACGTGCGCATCGACAACCGGCTCGTCCACGGTCAGGTGGTGGTGACCTGGCTCCAGGCGGAGCGGGCGGACACGATCATGGTCGCCAACGACGGGATCGCCGCCGACGACTTCCAGAAGACGATGCTGCTCGCGGTCAAGCCACCGTCGGTCAACGAGGTGATCCTGTCGGTCGACGAGGCGCTGGCCTACCTGAAGGACCCGTCGCATGCCAACGAGGGGATCTTCATGCTCGTCAAAGAGCCGGGGGATGCGCTCCGCCTGCATCGTGGCGGCCTCGAGACCAAGACCATGAACGTCGGCAACATGGCGTTCGCGGCCGGCTCCAAACGCGTGACGCGCACCGTATTCGTCACCGACAAGGACGTTCAGGCGTTCAAGCAGCTCCACGATGAGGGGGTCGAGCTCACCGCGCGAATGATGCCCACCGACCGCCGCAACGACTTCATGCAGCTCCTGAAGGAAGCCAAGCTGCTGTGACCTCGACCGATGTCGGGGCCACCCTTTCACAGCCGGCGGTCGCCTTCCTGGCCGCCGCCCGCAACGGCGTGCAGGAGCTCGAGTCCCGGGAGGCGGCCAACCTCGCGACGGCATCGGCATGGATGGCCGATGCGATCGAGGCCGGGGGGCTGATCCGCATCTTCGGGACCGGCCACTCCCGGCTCCTGGCCGAGGAGGTCTTCTTTCGCGCCGGCGGCCTGGCACCCACCGATGCAATCCTCGAGGACGCAGTCAGTGGCTACCACGACGTCACCAAGTCCGAGCTGACGGAGCGCCTCGAGGGCTATGGGCAGCTGATCGTGGAGCACCGCAGGCTCGCGCCCCCGGACGTTCTCATCATCGTCAGCCAGTCGGGTCGCAATGCGGTGCCCATCGACGTCGCGGACGCAGCTCGAGCGCGAGGGGTGCGCACCATCGCCATCACCTCGATCGCGCATGCCAGCGGTCAGCCATCCCGGCACTCGAGCGGCCGTCACCTCCACGAAGCTGTCGACCTCGTTATCGACAACGGCGCGCCGACCGGCGACTGCGCCGTCCAACTTTCCAACGGGGTTCCGGTTGGACCGCTCTCCGGCGTGCTCGGCGCCGCGATCATGCAGACGCTGGTGATAGGTGCGGCGGACCTCCTGGTCGAGCGCGGCGTGGATCCACCGGTCTTCCGCTCAGGCAACGTCGACGGCGGCCGCGAGGTGAGCCAGCAGCTGCTCGACCGCTACTGGGATCGGATCCGCGGCTGGTGAACGAGCTGCGCGAGGCTCCGCTGCAGGTTGCCGCGGCGACCGTCGATCTGACTCCGCGGGCCGGTCTGCCGTTGGGCGGCTACCTGCTGCGCGAGGGGAAGACGGCGACGCGCGCCCACGACCCCCTCGAGGGGTCGCTCGTCTGGCTGCGTGACCGCGCCGAGGGGGAGGTCCTGTGGATCGGCATGGACGCGCTGTGCGCGGACGAGGAGCTTGCCGGCCTGATCGCGACGGCAGTTAGCCAGGCGTGCGGCTGCCGGACCGATGCCGTCCTGGTCTGCGCGTCCCACACGCATTCATCGGCGGCCGGCTGGGTGCGCGGGTTGGGACCGATGCTCCCCGAGACTGCTGATGCCGGCCTCCGCGATGGGCTCGTCGAGCGCCTGAGCTCCGCTGCGCGGCTGCTTCCCGGACGCCTCACCCCATGCTGGCCGGTCCTCGCCGAGGGTCGCGCTCCCGCCGCGGGCGGCAATCGCAACGATCCGGCGGGCCCGCACGACGCAAGCGTGGGCGTCCTGGCGGCGGTGGATGCAGCTGGGCGGATCGCCGGGGCGGTCTTCGACTACGCGTCCCACGGAACGGTGCTGGGGTACGACAACCTCGAATGGTCCGCGGATTGGCCGGGCGCCGCGCGCCGAAGCCTCTCCGCGTCGCTGGCAGAGCTCGCGCCGTTCGAGGGGCCGGCCTCCGGAGAGCCATCGCAGGAGGTTCCGAGCGCGAACGGCACGCCGACGGTCGCCTTCCTCCAGGGCGCGGCAGGGGACGCCAGCCCGCGCTTCGTCCGTCGCTCACAGTCGTTCAGCGAGGCGGATCGGCTGGGGGGTCTCGTGGCCGGAGCGGCGCTGACAGCCATCCTGGAGGGCGTGCCGGAAGCCGCCGAGCTGCGCGTGACGGTTCGCCGCGCATCGGTCGGCGTCCAGACCCGCCACCTGCCCGACGTGGCGGAGGCGCGACGGCGCTCCAATGAGCTCGAGGCGGCCTGGCTGGCGGCCCGAGCGGCGGGCGTGGCGGCGCCCCAGGAACGGATCGCGCGCACGCGCTACGAGGGCTCGCTCATGCTCGTGGCGCTCGCGGAGGCGGGAATGCCACCGACCCTCGACCTGCCGATCGCCGCGGTGGCCGTTGGCGATGCGGCCTGGGTCCATCTGCCGGTGGAGCTGTTCGCGTCGTACGGGCTGGCCCTGCGCGAGCGCTCGCCGTTCCCCTCGACGCGCGTCATCGGCTACACCAACGGCTACGTGGGGTACGTCGCCGACGAGGCCGCGCACCGCGATGGGGTGTACGAGGCATCCGCCAGCCGCTTCGACCCGCGCGGCGGGCAGGTGCTCGCCGATGCCGCGCTCGACCTGCTTCGCGCGCTCGCCGACGAGGCGAGCACTGAGTCTCCCAGGGCGCTGCAGGACGCGTGGCGATGAGTGGCGGACGTGCAGGGGCACTGGATGGAGACTTGCGGCTGCTGGTCTGTGACCTTGACGGAACCCTTCTCGAGGCGGACGGTTCGATCTCCGATCGCACCCGCTCTGCCCTTGGTGGCGTGCGTGCGGCGGGGATCCGAGTCGTGGTCGCCACCGGACGCATCCCGAAGGGCATCCTCTCTCTCGTCCGCGAGCTGGACCTCGACGGGCCGCAGATCACCATGCACGGCGCGCTGGTCACTGCGCCGACCAACGGCGAGACGGTCTTTGCTTCGACGCTCGGGCCGGAGCAGGTGGACGAGCTGCTGGCCCTGGCCGCCGAGATCGACCTGCCCGTCCTGCTCTGCTACCCCGGTGGTTTTCGGACCAACGACCTCCGGCAGGAGGTGGTGGACCTGTTCGTGCCGTTCAACGAGCCCCTGCCGGAGCTGGTCGAAGACCTGGCGGCGCTCCGCGCCAGCCGCCCGAACAAGATCGCCATCTGGACCGGGAAGGAGCGCTACCAGGCCGCGCTCGACGCCGCGCGTCGCCGCCTGGGCGACCGGTACACGATTACCTCCGGGGACAACCGCAGCATCGAGCTGCTGCCGCGCGGCGTCGACAAGGGCCGCGCTGCTGGTGAGCTCGCGCGCTGGATGGGTCTCTCGCTCGAGCAGGTTGGCGCCATCGGCGACGGCACCAATGACATCGAGCTGCTCTCCGCTGCCCATCGGTCGGTCGCCATGCGGCACGCGCGACCTGAGGTGCAGGCGGCAGCCGACCTGGTGGTCCCCGATGGGGTCCCTGACGACGCTGCCAGTGCCATTGCAGTGCTCTTCGATGGGCGCCAGCCATTCGGCAAAGGCGCGACCTCATGACCCGCTCCCCGGCGGCATCGGTCTTCAGCTATTCGGCGCGGCACCGCTGGGCGTACGTGCCCACCGTGCTCTTCCTGCTGGTGATCCTGGCCATCCTGCTGATCGACCCGACCATCATCTGGAAGGACCTGGATCCCGCCACCCGCCGAAACGCGACCTTGCTGGCGGCCGCGCTGGCCGTCGGGTTCGCGGCAGCGCTCCTGGCGCGCTGGGCGTCGCCGTTCCATTTCAGGGTGGACGCCGACGCGCTCGAGGTGGCGCCACTCATCGGCTCGACGAGGCGAGTCGCCTATGGAGACGTGACCGACGTCGCGATCCTGCCCAAGACGTTCATGCGCTCGGTCCCCGAAGTCATGCTGCGCATAAATCGCGGGCGCCCGGTGGTGATCCGCACCGATATCACCGGCTACAAGCAGCTCGAGCGGAACCTCCGCCGTCGCCTCGCCCCTGACCTGCAGGCCCGATGGAAGGAGGTGCGCGACTCGTGAGCCTCCCCAGGACCGGCAAAGGTCGACTGATCCGGCGCGGTCCGGTGCCCCTCTACAGCCAGGTCAAGGAGCTGCTGCGGGAGCGCATCGCGCGCCTGCGGGGAGGCGAGCATGAGCAGCTCCCATCCGAGCGCGAGCTGGCGCGCGACCTGAACATCAGCCGCATGACCGTCCGCCAGGCGGTCAGGGACCTGATCGCGGAGGGCGCTGTGTACACGGCGCCCGGGCGCGGGACCTTCCTGGCCACCGAAGAGGTCACGCAGCAGCTCGGCGGATTGACCAGCTTCTCGCAGGAAATGACCAAGCGCGGCCTGGTTCCCTCATCGCGCCTCCTGGAGGCGGAGTCAGTGACCGATCACGAGATCGCGGCGCGGCTGCGCGTGCAGCCGGACGAACCGATCGCGCGTATCCGACGGCTACGCCTGGCGAACGGTGAGCCGATGGCCCTCGAGACGACGCACCTGCCGCTGACGCTGTGCCCCGGGCTGCTGAGCATGGACCTCGAGCGCGGATCGCTCTACGAGCTCCTCCAGCGCGTCTTCCGCCTGCGGTTCGGGGCGGCCTCGCAGACGATCACCGCGGAGGCGGCGCGTCCCGCCACGGCACGCTTGCTGGGTCTGACCGATGGTGAGCCGGTGCTCGTCATGGAGCGCTCGAGCGAGCTCGACAACGGCCGGCCGTTCGAGTACGTCCTGTCCTGGTATCGCGCGGACCGCTATCACTTCGCGGTGCGCCTGGTTCCCTCGCGACAGGCCTGAGCGAGGCTACGAGCCTACTGAGTCTCTCCCAGGGCGTTCTGGCAGTCCGGGCAGAGCTCGGACTCGGGGATCGGCGGCAGGGGACGACCGCGCTCGCGACTCGGGACACGGCCGCACAACGGGGTGCCGGCCTCACCGAGGACGTGAACCTTCGAGAAGTGTCGGTCGGGCAGCCGCCACGTGAGGTAGCGGCTCATCTGACGTGTGGTGATGCGCGCATTATCGCACGTCGTGCGAGATCCGGCACGCCGGGGTCCAGTTTGGGCCGGGTCAATGGGCAGACGCGAGCTTGTCGGCGTGGCGGCGCAACGCATCGGTCACGCGCGAGAGGGGCACCAGGAACGATGGGATGCAGGCATCCCGACAGCGCGTCGCCAGCTCGGCGACCTCCCGCAGCCGCTCCTCCATGATCGTCCACGCGGCCTCGCGGTGTGGCAGGAGGTAATCGACGGCGTAGAACAGCTCGAAGGACGGACCCGCGGTGGCTCCCGGCCGGGATTCGCCCACCGCCAGCTGGGTCACCAGGCCACCCAGCGGCCGGATGACGTCCTGCATCAGGCCCACGGAGACGTTGGCGAGCGTGCGCAGCTGCGCATCGGTCTCCTGCGTGTGCGCGAAGTAGCGCGACAGCATCTGCAGCAGCACTTCGTAGACCGCGTTGAGCAGGTCCATGCAGCGGATCGTGAACGGCTCGCTGATGACCGGCGCATCGAGCTCCGACTCGGGCTCACGCACCAATGCGGCGACCACCGGCCGAGTTGGGTCGAACGCGGGGTCCGCCGTCCGCGCCCCGAGATACTCGTCGAGGATGCCAATCAGGCGACCAAAGTGCGCCTCGCGCCAGTCGCCACGCGCGCCTTCCCCCTGTTCGACGATCGTCTCGATCGCCCGATGCGCGGAATCCAGGTCGGTGACCGCCAGAAGCTCCGGCCAGCGGAAGTGCACCTCTGTCGCCTGGGCTGATGAGGGACCGATGAACAGCTGATCGCTCCCGAGCTTCTCCGCGAGGTGGACGAGTCCTTCGTCGATCGAGCGGTACAAATGGCCGATGGTCGCGAAGTCCTGCAGGTGCGGCCCGATCTCGTCGGCATCGGCGATCGGCAGGGGGACTGCTTTCTGGATGGCCGCGAACTCCTGCGCATCGGCCATCTCGTAGCCCTCGGGGCGTTCGAGATAGGCGAAATGTCGCAGGCCGACTTCGCCAAATGGAATGAGCGCCATGCGCACCGCGGCTGGGAAGCTGCGCGAAGGGACCGGGAAGTTTGGGCGCGCGAAGCGGGGCGCGGCGCCAACCGCGGTCAGCAGGTTCTGCACCAGGGCGAGGTGCAGCATCTCCTGCTCGGCGATCTGCATCAGGGTGTGGTGCCAACCCTCGACCAGCGCCACCTGCTCGGGCGTGAGCCCTTCTCGCTCGCTCTGCTTGAGGGAGAAGGCGGCGAAGAGGTACTGGCACAGGACCAGGTGCTCGAGCTCGGCGGCCTTACCGAGGGTGTAGATCAGCGCCTCACGGTGCTCCAGGACCAGCGGCGCCTCGGGATCGGCGGGCTGGCCGGCGCGGGTCTCCAGGACGTGCGCCAGGCGCCCGTGCCGATCCGGGCCTGACTCGATCTTCGTCATCTGTGCCATGGCAACGCTCTCGCCTGCAGGTCCCGTGGGTGGGCGGACACGGTATACCGTTTCCGTCCTCCGCCGCCACCTGGCGTTGGACTTGCTCGCCCACATCGGAGCCGCTGATGGATCACTCGACGCAACGGGCCCTGGCCGAGCAGCTGCTTGCCCTTCATCATCCCGGCCGGCCGCTCGTCCTCGTGAACGTTTGGGATGTGGCCAGTGCCCTCGTGGTGCAGCGGGCGGGCCTGCCGGCCATCGCCACCTCGAGCAGCGCGGTGGCGTCCACCCTGGGCTATCCCGATGGCGAGCAGATACCCGCGGACGAGATGCTCGCGGCGGTGGGACGGATCGCCGATCGCGTCGCGCTGCCGGTAACCGCAGACCTCGAGGCGGGATATGCCGCCGAGCCGGTGGACGTGGCGCAGACCGCGCTGGCGCTGCTCGAGACCGGAGCCGTGGGACTGAACCTCGAGGACGGGATCGACCCTCGCACGGGCTCGCTGCGAACGGTGGCCGATGCGGCTGACCGCATCCGCGCGGCACGCGAAGCGGCTCGCGAGTTCGGCGTCCCACTCGTCATCAACGCGCGAACCGACGTATTCCTGGAGGCGGGCAACGCTTCAGAGGAGGTCCTGGTAGAGGGGATTGCCCGGTTGGCGGCCTATCGTGACGCCGGTGCGGACTGCCTCTTCCCGATTGGCGTCCGAGGCCCAGACGAAATCAG
>VBGQ01000020.1:15902-27810 GCA_005882055.1 Chloroflexota bacterium | reverse complement strand
AGCTGACCACCAGGGACCCGAGCCCCGGGAGGCTGAAGATGTTCTCCGCGATGATGGCGCCACCCAGCAGGACGGCGAGGTCGAGGCCGGCAGCCGTGACGATTGGCGTCAGGCCGGCACGCAGGGCGTGCTTGACGACGACCACGCGCTCAGGCAGTCCCTTGGCGCGAGCAGTACGCACGTAGTCCTCGGAGAAGACCTCGAGCACCTGGTTTCGGGTGAGGCGGATGTAGAACGCCGCCTGCAGGCTGGCCAGCACGATCCACGGCAGGATCATGGTCTGCAGGAACTGCACGGGATTGTCGAATGGCGACACGTACGAGGGGAATGGCAGCCATTGCAGCCGGATAACGAGATCCCCGTGACGATCCAGATGATGAATGCACCGATCGCCAACCAGAAGGTGACGGGTGCCGCTCGCGCGATGATCGACAGCACTTCCTCGTGGCGGGTGAACGAGTAGCCGAGGCACGGGGCGTCGCACCTGATGGGTTCGGGGGAGTCCGGAGAGAAGGTGCGACCCACGAAGATGCCCGACAGGAACTTCGTGTATTGGGTCACGACCGGCTCGTCGAGGCCCAGTCTGTGCCGGTTGGCCTCGATGATGGACGGCGTGCATGCCTTCCCGCAGGTCAGGCGCGCGGGGTCACCGGGGAGCATGTTGAACAGGAAGAAGACCGCGACGCTGAGGAGGAAGAGCAGCAGGACCATGCCGATGACTCGTCGCACCAGGTAGGCGAACACGCTGCATTCCCTTCCTTAGCTTGCGAATGATGGATCCCCAGGGGAGCGGCGCCGCCGCTCCCCTGGGGACTTCTGACGCCGGTTAGCTTCCTAGGACTTGACGTACATCTCGCCGTACGGCCACGAGCCGTAGGCAGGCCATCGGTAGATGGGCGCAACCTTCGTGCCGGCCAGCGTCTGGCTCAGCCCGAAGAAGGTCGGGATGACGTACATGTTCTGGGCAGCTTCCTTGTTGAGGTCCTGCCAGGCAGTTGCCTGCTTCGCACGGTCGAGCTCGGTCTGGGCGGCTTCGACCTTCTGGTTGAAGGCTGCGTCGTCCAGCTGCGAGAGGTCCCAACCACCCTTCTGGGTGAAGAGCGGCGGGATCACCGTCGAGGCATTCGGCCAGTCAGCGCCCCATCCACCAGTACCGAACTCGTGCCCCTTCTGCGGGTCAAACACGACGCTGTAGTACTGGCCCGGCTCGATCGGGTTCGGCGTGACCGTGATGCCAGCCTTGCCGAGCGAGCTGATGACGATGGCGGCTGTCTTGCCGTTGGTCGGGGTATCCGGGAAGTCGAAGGTCAGCTTGGGAGCTGCCTCACCCGAATCCTGGATGAGCTTCTTGGCGAAGTCCGGATCGCCGTTGTCTGGGACCTTTTCCCCGAGGAGAGAGTCCCACAACCCGGTCGCGGCGTAGTCCTGCCCGATGTTCGGCTTGATCACGCCGTCGGCGAAGTCGCCGGCGAACGCGCCACCGATGTTCAGTCGGATCGCCTGCCGGTCAAGGGCGACCGCCATCGCCTGGCGGATCTTGACGTTCTTGACCTTGTTGACGTTGATCCAGTAGTAGCGGGAGTACGGGTCGAAGCCGCTGACTGCGCGACCGTTGAACTTCGCGGTGGTGTGCTCCGTGTCCGTGAAGATGGTCGCCAGGTTTTCCGGCTGGATGTTGCCGTACTGGATCGCGAACTGGTCATTGCCCGCGCTCGCCATGAGCCGCTGGTCCATGACCTTGGGGTCGACGCCGAAGTCGACTTCCCACTTGTCCGGGTAGGCAGGGCGGATCGGGTCGCTGGCCTTGTTCCACTTCGGATTGCGGACCATGACCATCTTGCCGCCGTTGCCGGTCGAGTAGCTCTCGACCATGTACGGACCGTCGGAGACGACGAGGCTACCCGGCTGCCCGTACTTCTCGCCCTTGTCGTCCGCCTGGCGGACCGGGGAGAAGCCGAGGGTGACCGTGTAGTTGAAGTCCGGAACGGGCTTGTTCAGGTTGAAGGTGATCTTGTTGCCGTCGCAGGTGACCGCCTTGTCGAACAGGTCCTGGCCGGTCTTCTTGTAGGGACCCTTGTACGACGAGGATCCGTCCTTGTCGCTCGGGATGTTCAGGTACGCGATCGCGTACGTCGGGCCCTGGTTGATGACGTCAGTCGCGAACGTGCGCGACACGCCGTACTTGACGTCCTCGCAGGTGACGGGAGCGCCGTCCTGCCAGGTCACGCCATCGCGGAGCGTGAAGCTCCACTGGGTGGCGTTGTCATTGTGCGTGCCGGTGTCGGTCGCGAGGTCCGGGACGACCGAGGTGCCCTCTTTCGCGTCCGCTGAGAACTTGTAGGCCGTCAGCGATCGCTGAACCGTCCCGCCAAAGAAGGCAAGGTCCTCACCGGTGTAGATGCGCTGCGGGTCCACCTGGTCCCACTGCTCCGCCTGCGTAAGGATGTAGATCGTGCCGCCGGCGGTGGGAGTGTTCGACGTCCCAGCACCGGGCGAATTGCTGCTCGTGCCCCCGCCACCGCAGGCGGCGAGCGTGAGCGCAACCGCCGCCCCGACGGCAAAGCCACGGAGCAACCGAGCCTCTGGTCTGACCATATTCCGTCCTCCAACGAATGGGCCCGGGAAACGTCCCGGCGCAAAGAGATGAGAGACTATACCGAACTTCTGTACGAAACCGGCTCCGCCACGTCGGTGGGAATCTCCCACCGATCCGCCGACAGCCCCAGCTTCAGTGGATTGCCTTCGGGTCCAACGCGTCCCGGAGCGCGTCGCCGAGAAGGTTAAACGAGACCACGAGGACGACCAGCACTGTTCCCGGGATGAACAGGTAGGTGGGAACGACGTCGAAGTACGCCACCGAGTTGGCGAGCATCGCGCCAAAAGTCGTCTCCGGCGGGAGCACGCCGACTCCGAGGAAGGAGAGGGCCGCCTCGAGCCCGATATAGGCGGGCAGAGTGAGCGTGGCGTACACCAGGATCGGTGCCCACAGGTTGGGCAGGATCTCGGTGAACAGGATCCGCCGCTTGCCCGCGCCCATGGCCACCGCAGCCTCCACGAATTCCCGCTCGCGGAGGCTGAGCACCTGTCCGCGCACGATGCGCGCGAGGTATGGCCATCCGAAGACGCTCAGCACCAGGATCAGGTACAGGATTCGGGACGGGTTGCCGTCCGGCACGCCTATCTGGGTGAGGCGCTGGGTGAGCGGCCCGGACAGCGCGAGGATGATGAGCAGGAACGGGAAGGCCAGGACGAGGTCCATGAAGCGCCCGATGATGTTGTCGGTCCAGCCACCGGTATAGCCGGCGATGATGCCGATGACCGTACCCAGCGCGACCGTGATCAGCGTGGCGCTGGTCGCGATGACCAGCGATATGCGGAGGCCGAAGAGCAGCTGGGCGAAGATATCTCTCCCGGTCCCCCATTCGATCCCCAGCGGGTGCGCCCAGCTGATCCCGCCCCACGCGCCGATGGGCTTGCCACCCAGGTCGCTGATCAGCGCCGAGTGCAGCGTGTAGGGGCTGATGTCGAAGATGCCCGCGACGATGGGTCCGAAGACCGCCGTCAGGTACATGAACACCAGGATGACGAAGCAGACCATCGCCACGCGATCGCGACTGAGGCGCGCCCAGACGATCTGGCGCAGGCTTCGCCCGCTGGTTTGTGCTTGGGCTTCCCCCTGAAAGCCAGCGGCTTCGGCGCTTGGAACTGCAACCATCGTGACGAGATTAGCCCTCTGGTGCGGTTATTGAGACGATCTGCTCTCCGCCAGTGGTTCGAGCGAATCCTGGTTCGTGCCGCGGGAATCGGCCACGCATGGGCCTAGCAGCGCGAACCATGCCACATCACTAACTACCCGCGCTTGGCCTGTCAGGTTCATTCCTCTTCCGTAACGGCAGTGCTCATCGCATGTGCCCGGTGATCGGCGGGTCGGCGTCCCGGCTTGCGGCTGGACTGGTCAGCTGCGTGTTTTTTGGCCAGCCGAGCGGCGGATGGTAGCTCTGCGGCGCAGAGTACGTGCTCGAGTCCTCCGCGGGCAAGCCCCTTGCCTCATCGACGGGCGGGACGGCTCGCCTGGCCGCATTGGCCACGAACAGCGATTGCGACCCCGGGAACGACGTGCTCTCCGGGGCCGTGACGACGGCGAACATCATGATCCCGGCCACGGCGGCGGCGGAGACCATGCCTCCCCACTGCAGCACGACAGCTGTCCAGGGCCGTGCGGGCTGGTCAATGGTCCTGCGGCGGACGAGCTCCCAGCTCGACGCCGACGGAGACCTGCCCTCGACCCGTTCCTTGAGCGCACGGCGCAAGCTGGCGACGAGCGCCCGGTCGATACCTACCTCCCTGCGGCACTCCGCACAGGACTGCAGGTGAGCGAGGTGCGGCCCAGAGCGTGGCCCGAACTCTTCGCCAAGTGCAAAGTGCTCGAGCAGCTCGCGGCGTGCCCGGCTACAGCTCACCGATCGACACCCGTGCACCGGCAGGCGCGCGCCGCTCTTCCGGAAGCCGCGATCGCAGCGTCCTGAGTGCGTAATGCACGCGCGACTTCATGGTTCCTACGTTGCAGGCCGCGATCTCGGCCGCTTCCGCGAGCGAATAGCCGTGGAGGTAGTAGAGGATCACCGCGGCCTGCTGCTTTGGCGGCAGCGCGTCGATTGCGCGCTGCAGCACCTCGATGATCTCGCGAGATTCCACGACCTGGTCCGGTCCCGAGGTCAGGTCCGCGACCAGGTTGGTGATCAGGGAGGTGATCGGCTCGATCGTCACCCGGCGGCGAGCGATGCGGCTGTAGCACAGGTTGGTGGTGACCCGATGCAGCCACGGCAGCGGTGAGCGATCGGTTCGGAGCCGATGCCTCGCGCCATACGCCTTCACGAAGCAGTCCTGCAGGATCTCCTCCGCCAGGAACGGGTCGCGGGTGATCGCCAATGCGGTGGTGTAGACGTGGCGCTCGTAGGTGCGGAAGAACTCCTCGAACGCGTCGACGTCCCCCGCCCTCATGCGTGCGACGAGTCCGTCCGACTGGTACGTAACCACCTGCACTCCGCGTTCGATGCGCGCTAGGCGCCGAATCCTACCCCGTCGCAGCCAGCTACGGTCAAGCGCCAGCCTCTTGGCGAGCCGATGAGCCGGCCGGCGCAGCTCCGAAATCGTGACGCAGGTCAGGCCGGCGCGCGGCGGCCGCCTCGTCCAGGCGTCCCACGGGGGTCGTGGTGGGCGCCGCCTTCAGGGCGGACGGATCAGTTGCGGCGCGATCTGCGATCTCGTGCATGACGTCGACGAAGCGATCGAGCGTCTCCAGGCTCTCCGTCTCGGTGGGCTCGATCATGAGCGCCTCCTCCACGATGAGCGGGAAGTAGATCGTCGGCGGATGGATCCGGTAGTCGAGGATCGCCTTGGCGATGTCGAGGGTGGTCACGCCGTGCTGGCGCTTCTGGCGCCGACCGCTGAAGACCACCTCGTGCTTGCAGATGCGGTCGTAGGGCAGGTCGTAGGCATCGGTCAAGCGGACGCGCAGGTAATTGGCGGCGAGCACCGCGTCGTCGCTCACCTCTCGGAGACCGGCGTCGCCGTTGCTACGGATATAGGTATAGGCACGCAGGTGCATGCCGAAGTTGCCGGTGAAGGCGCGGACCTTCCCGATGCTCTGCGGCCTGGTCCCCTCCTCTTCCAGCGCGAACCGGGCTCCGGGCGTGTTGCGGCCGGCCCAGGCGTTTCGCCTGACCTCGTCGTCCGTGCCCTCGACCAGGATCGGCAGCGGCTCCGGGAGGAACGGGGCGAGGCGTTCGCCGACGCCCACGGGTCCCGCGCCCGGCCCACCCCCGCCGTGCGGCGTGGAGAAGGTCTTGTGGAGGTTGAAGTGCATGACGTCGAAGCCCGCGTCCCCGGCCCGGAAGCGACCCAGGATCGCGTTCAGGTTGGCGCCGTCCATGTAGGCGATGGCGCCCACCTGGTGCACCGCCGCGACGACCTGGTCGATCTGGTCCTCGAAGATCCCCAGGGTGGAGGGGTTGGTGATCATCAGCGCCGCCGTGTCGGGACCGAGCGCCTCGCGCAGCGCCCCCAGGTCGATCCCGCCACGCTCGTTCGAGCGGATCGTGACCGTCTGATAGCCAACCATCGAGGCGGTCGCGGCATTGGTGCCGTGCGAGCTGTCGGGGACCAGCACCTTGGTGCGCTGCTCACCTTCTCCCCTGGACCGATGGTAGGCGCGGGTCATGAGCAGTCCGCTCAGCTCGCCCTGCGCGCCGGCGGCCGGCTGGAGGCTCACCGCGGCCATGCCGCTGATCTCGCGCAGCAGTTCGGCCAGTAGCCACTGCAGCTCGAGGCTGCCCTGGCTCAGCTCCGCTGGGTCGAGAGGATGGGACTCGCTCAGCCCGGGCAGGCGTGCGGCCCATTCGTTGACCTTGGGGTTGTATTTCATGGTGCACGAGCCGAGCGGGTAGAAGCCCAGGTCGATGGCGTGGTTCAGGTGGCTGAGCCGATTGAAGTGGCGCAGCAGGTCGAGCTCGCTGACCTCCGGGAGTCGAGCGGTCGCCGTGCGGCGGGCGTGCTTTGGGACCTCCGGCTGGGACTCCGCCGCTTTCCTGGCCGCCTCCGATAGGCTCGGGAACCGGACGTCGCGCCGGCCCGTTCGCGACGACGCGAAGAGGAGCGGCTCGACCACCTGCAGCTGCTCGCCGCCGACCGGCGAGCTGAAGGCAGCCCCGCGACCTGAGGCGTCGCCGTCGGATGGAGCACCCGACGGCGGTGCGGGCCGCTCGGTGACGCTCATGCCGTCGCCTCCAGGCCCTCGACCAGACGCGCTACGTCATCGTCGGTGGTCAGCTCCGTGGCGGCGAGCAGCAGGCAGTCGCCCAGCTCGGGATACGCGTCCTCCAGGGGGAGCCCGGCGACGATCCCTTGCTCGGCGAGCGTTGCGTGGCGGCGCTTCGCGTTCCGAAGCTGGATTGCTGCCTCGGCGAAATACGGCGCGCTGAATCTCCGCCGGGCGACGCCGGCCGCCTCGAGCGCCGCGACGGCATGCCGCGTCTGCACCATCGAAAGCTCGGCGACCTCGCGCAGCCCGTGGGGTCCAACCGCGGACAGGTAGGCGGTCGCCGCCAGCGCGCAGAGCGCCTGGTTGGTGCAGATGTTGCTGGCCGCCTTCTCCCTGCGGATGTGCTGCTCGCGCGCCTGGAGGGTCAGCACGTATCCGCGACGGCCGGCGGCATCGCGCGTGGCGCCAACCAGCCGCCCGGGCATCTGCCGCACCGACTCCATCCGCGCGGCCATCAACCCGACGTACGGCCCGCCGAAGCTGAGGGGAATGCCGAGCGGCTGGCCCTCCGCGGCGACGATGTCGGCACCGTAGGCACCGGGTGCCTCGAGGATCGCCAGCGACGTCGGCTCGACCACCGCGACGAGCTGCGCCCCGGACCGGTGGGCAGCCTCCGCAAGCTCCGCCATCGGCTCGATGCCGCCGAAGAAGTTCGGCTGCTGGACCACGAGGCAGGCCACGCTCTCGTCGAGCGCCGAACCGGCGGCTTCACCTGGGGTCAGCCCGCTCCCCGCCTCCCCGAGATCCGCCGGCACCTCGACGACGCGAATCCCCGGGCCGGAGCAGTAGGTCTGCAGCACGCGCCGGACCTGCGGGTTCACCGCCGACGAAACGGCGACGGTGTCGCGGCGGGTGAGGCGGCATGCCATGAGCGCCGCCTCCGCCGTGGCGGTCGCGCCGTCGTAATGGCTGGCGCTCGCCACCTCCATGCCGGTGAGCTCGCAGACGAGCGTCTGGAACTCGTAGATGCTTTGGAGCGTGCCCTGGCTGACTTCGGGCTGGTAGGGGGTGTAGGCGGTGGCGAACTCGCTGCGCCCGATCACCTCCATCACGGCCGCCGGGACGAGGTGCCGATACGCACCCGCTCCCAGGAAGCTGACCTCGGGGATGCGGTTGCGTGCCGCCAGTCGCGTCAGCTCGCGTCGCACCTCCTGCTCGGTGAGGGGCGGCGGGATCTCGAACGAGCGGGCGCGAACGGCGTTTGGGATGTCGGCAAAGAGGTCATCCACCGACTCGACGCCGACGGCGGCCAGCATCGCGTCGCGATCGGCGGGCGTGTGCGGGGCGTAGGCCATCAGGCGTGGACGATCTTCAGCTGGTCAGCTTGGCGTAGCCGTCCGCGTCGAGGAGGTCCTTCAGCTCGTCACCATCGGTCGTCTCGACCCTGGCGATCCAGCCGTCGCCGAAGGGATCGGAGTTGAGCAGCTCCGGCTCGGACTGCAGGCGACCGTTGACCTCGCTGACGGTACCCGAGACCGGTGAGAACAGGTCGCTGACCGCCTTCACGCTCTCGACGACGCCGAACGCCGCGAACTGCTTGAGCGCGGCACCGACCTCCGGAAGCTCCACGAACACGATGTCGCCCAGCTCGTCGGCGGCGAAGCTGGTGATGCCGATGGTCGCCGTGGACCCCTCGGCTCGCACCCACTCGTGGTCCTTGGAGTAGCGCAGGTCGTTCGGATACGTCACGCGATCAGGGACTCCATGCGGTGGGACGCTCGGCCGTCCGGCGTGGACAGACCGATGGCGGCCGAATTGTGGTCGATGGTCCTCCGCCGGGCTGCCCACCCGGTCAGCGCGCCCTGCGGTAGAACGGCAACTTTACCTGCTCGGCGTGGTAGGGGCGATCACGGACCAGCACCTCCACCTCGGCTCCGATGCTTGCGGCCTGGGTTGGCACATAGGCCATTGCGATCTTCTCGTGGAGCGTCGGGGATGCCGTGCCGCTGGTCACCACCCCGGTCCCGCCATCGGGGATCCGTACCTGGTACCCGTGGCGCGCGACCGCGTTGTCGCGCATCAGCAGGCCAACCAGCCGGCGTCGCGCACCCCGCTCCCGGATCCGGGCCAGGGCGGCGCGTCCCACGAACTCCCCCTTCTCCAGCTTCACCGCCCAGCCCATGTTGGCCTCGTACGGGTTGTGATCGCGATCCAGCTCGTTGCCATAGAGCGGCATCCCGGCTTCGAGGCGCAGCGTGTCGCGGCTCCCCAGTCCGCACGGCTTGAGGCCAAACGGCTCGCCGGCATCGAGGACCGCCTGCCAGAGGGACTCGGTCTGGGAGGCCAGGCAGAAGAGCTCAAAGCCGTCCTCGCCGGTATAGCCGGTCCGTGCGATCAGGCACTCGATGCCGGCCACGACGCCAGGCGTGGCGTGGTAGTAGCCCAGTCCGTCGACGTCGGCGTCGGTGAGCGTCTTGAGCAGATCCGCGGCCCGCGGACCCTGGGGGGCGACGAGCCCGGTCGCGTCGCTGCGATCCTCCAGCGTGGCATTGAATCCGCCCGGAGCAAGGTGCCCGCGAAGGTGCACGACATCTGCCGCACGGTTGGCCGCATTGCAGACCAGCAGGTAGCCCTCGTGGATGCGGTAGATGATCAGGTCGTCGATCACACCGCCATCTCGGGCGCAGAGCATCGAGTACTGCGCCTGTCCGGGAGCCAGGCTGCCGGGATCGGAGATGACGCAGTAGCGCACGAAGGCCAGCGCGTCGGGACCTGAGACGAGCAGCTCTCCCATGTGCGAGAGGTCGAACAGGCCCGCAGCGGTGCGGACGGTGCGATGCTCCTCAATGATCGAGGCGTACTGCACCGGCATCTCCCAGCCGGCGAAGGCCACCATCCGGGCCCCGAGCGCTCGATGGACGTCGTACAGGGGCGTCCGGCGTCGGCTCCGTCATGCGCTCGCCGCCTGCCGCGCGAGCAGCTGCGCCGCGCGCTGCGCGACGTCGCGCTCCGTCGGGTAGGACATGATCTCGAGCGCCTCCTCGAGCTGGAACCAGCGCACCTCGTCGAACTCGTGGTCGTGCTGGTCGATGCTGCCGCCCACCGGTCGCATCAGGAAGAAGTGCACCGTCTTGTGAAAGCGAACCCGTTCGCGGACGAAGAAGTAGGTGATTGAGCCCAGAGGTGCCTCGATCTCGACCTCGATCCCCGTCTCCTCGCGGGTCTCGCGGCGGGCCGTCTCCTCGATCGTCTCGCCACTGTCAGGGGTGCCCTTGGGGAGCGCCCAGAGGAGCGGCTTGCGGCGATGGACCAGGAGGATCTCGACGCGCTCCTGATCGGACCGATGGACGATCCCCCCGGCTGACGTGGCGCGCGCGTTGCGCAGGGGAGCCACGCCTCCTAGGCGCGGCGGACGCGCGGAGTGCCGAGCGGTGTCCCCTGCCGGCGAGCGCGAACGCGACCGACACGGCCGACCGCGGGGAAGCTGAATCGGCTCGTCTGCGAGCGCAGGGCGTCGATGGTGGGAAGGGTCTGGCGGAGGCGGCGGGGCCGATGGTAGACGGTCTGGCTGGCCTGCAATCCCAGGCGCGGCCTGCCGCGCGCGGCGCGGCCCGAACCGAAGTCGATGGAAGGGTGGGAGACGAAGCGGGCCGTGAGACTCACTCGCATGGCCGGCATTGTACGCGGGCCGTCACCCCGATGCGAGGGTCTCGCGATAGAGCGCCACGACCTCCGCGACGCGGCCTGCCAGGGCGAACCGCGAGGACCCTTCGCGTGCCTCGCGGGCCATCGCGTCTCGCCGGTCCGAGTCCCCCGCGAGGGCGACCAGTGCGGACCCGAGCCGCTCCGCGGCCGTCGTATCCGGAGCTCGCGGCAGGATGACGCCGTCCGTCCCGTCGCGGACCGCGTCGCGGACGCCCGGACCCTCGAGCGCCACGACCGGAACACCGCAGGCAAGGGCCTCGGCGAGCACCAGGCCCTGCGTCTCGGTCTTCGACGCGAAGGCGAACAGCTCGCAGGCCTTGAGCAGTCCCAGCGCCGCCTCCCGCGTGCGCGGGCCGCTGACCCGCAGCCGCCCCTTGAGGTCTGGCCGCTCGGCACGAGCGCGGACCATCTCCTCCAGAGGTCCGCCCCCGATCAGCAGGAAGCGCAGTTCCGGCCGTTCGCCCGCCGCGTGGGCAAAGGCGTCGAGCAGGAGGTCGATGCTCTTCTCCTTCGCCAGACGTCCCAATGAGGCGACCACGAAATCGGCGCCCGGAGTCCAACCCGCCTCGCGGCGCGGATGACCCTCGGGAATCGCCGCGATCCAGTCGAGGTCGAGCCCGGTGGGGATGGGCCGGACCATCGGACGCGCATGCCGGGACGCGATCGCCTCGCTGATCTCAGCCGCGAGCTCGCGACCCGGCGCGATGACCGCGGCACACCCGAGCCAGAAGCGCCGCAGGTAGGCGGACATCAAGGCCGAGCCGGGCGCCGCGAGCGGCCCCAGATAGTGGCGGTAGTCGCCGAAACGGGTGTGGTGGGTGAAGACCAGCGGCGCCCCGACCGCCCGGGCCGTGCGGCGCGCCATCAGCCCCGAAATGAACGGTGATTGGGCGTGGACGACCTGCGGGCGAAAGTCACGAGCCTCGCGGAGCGCCGCGGAGGGGAACGGCAGCGGGATCCGGTATCCGGGGGGCGCAGGTGGCGGCGGCTGGAATGAGGGCAGCCACGCGACCTGAGGCTCGTCTGGCCCGCGGGCGAGCGGCTCCTCCGCGGGGCGCGGCACGACCAGCAGCACGCGGTGCCCGGCATCGGTCAGGCCGCGGGCCAGGGCATCGGTCGCGATCGTCACCCCGGACAGGTACGGAAGATATGACTCTCCGAAGATCGCGATACGCAGCGCGTCGGACATCCCGTCACTCCTCCACGGGCCTGCCGGCACCCAACGAGATGTCACCCCGCCGCCGCTCCGGGTCCCTGACGCCGGGCACGAAGAGGAGCATGCCCATCAGCACCGCGCCCAGCAGGCCCCCGGCGACGATGGTCGCCTGCGGACCCAGCCAGCCCGCCACCGGCCCGGTCAGCGCGAAGCTGACCGGGACAAGGCCGGTGGAAACGAGCCAATCGAGGCTCGAGACACGCCCGAGCAGCGTGCGCGGCACGAGC
>VBGQ01000020.1:0-15875 GCA_005882055.1 Chloroflexota bacterium | reverse complement strand
CGGCGAGCAGCCCGACGCCCAACGCCCAGGTGCCGTACATGACGGTGATCCGCAGCCGCGGAATGCCGAGCTGGCCAACCGTCAGAGCGCAGAGGATGGCTCCAACCCCGCTCAGGGCGTATAGGACGCCCAGCGAATCCGCGCCGAGATGCAGGTTGTTCTTGACGAGGAAGGGCAGAAGGACCTGCACCGGACCAATGAACACCAGCAGGCTGAGCATGGCGGAGACGAGCGTGGCCCACAGCCATGGGTTGGCGAGCACGAACCGCAGTCCCTCGCCCATCTCCGCGAAGGCGCGCCGCACCCCATGGCTGGATGCCACGTGGGACGGACGCGCCCGGATCGCCAGGAGAGCAGCCGCCGACACGAGGAAGCTTCCCCCGTCGACGAGAAACGCAGTCCCGGGATGCAGCACCGCGACCACGAACCCGCCGATCGCCGGACCGATCAAGCGGATCATCAGCGGCCGAACCATGCCCTGGAGCGCGTTCGCCTGGGGCAGACGCTCCGCGGCGAGCAGGTCCGGCACGATGGCCGTGGAGGCGGGGTTGAAGAAGGCGTCGCCGGCCCCCATGAACGCGATCAGCACCACGACGTGCCAGAGCTGGATGGCGCCGGTGATCGAGAGCAGGCCAAGGCCGATCACCGCCGCGGCGCGCACCAGGTCCGCACCGATCATCAGCCAGCGACGGTCGTATCGGTCTGTCAGGACGCCGCTCAGCAGCAGGAAGACGACCAGCGGCAGCGTCCACGCCACACCCACGATCGAGAGCGCCGTCGGCACGTTGCTGATCTGGTAGACCTGCCAGGCGAGGGCCACGCTGAAGAACCCGTCACCGAGCAGCGAGACGAAGGCGCCCGCGGTCAGCAGGCGGTAGTCGCGGTTGGCGAGCGGCTCCAGGATGCGGATGGCGCGCAGGCGGGCGCGCAGGCGCGCGAATGGCCTCATCGTGTCGTCCGGGGTGGGTGGGCTGGTGGGCGATACTGGACTCGAACCAGTGACCTCACGGATGTGAACCGTGCACTCTAACCAGCTGAGCTAATCGCCCACGAGGGGTGCCGAGTATACCGATGGCACCCGACCGCCGCCATCTGCTGCTACAGACCCGCGAAGAGCCGCGCGATCAGGCTCAGCACGATGATCGCGATGAACGGCGACCAGTCCAGGCCGCCGGTCGGCGGAAGGACCCGACGGATGGGGCCCAGCAGGGGCTCGGTCGCCTGGTAGACGAAGGCGGTGAACCCGCCACCTCCCTCGGCGTTGGTCCAGCTCAGCAGCACGCGGACGAGCACCAGCAGGGAGAGCACCGCGGTGAGCATGGTCACGAAGTTCGCCAGGACGTGGCTCATCGAAGGGGCAGGATATCGCGGTCAGTCCGGGCGCGGTCCGAACAGCGCGGTCCCGATGCGCACGATCGTGGCGCCCTCCGCCACGGCTGCTTCGGCATCGGCGGTCATCCCCATCGACAGCTCGGGGAGCGGAGCTCCCAGCGAGGCCTCCAGGCGATCCCGCAGGTCCCGCAGCTGGCGAAACGTGGCCCGCGCTTCCTCGTCGCCGGCCCCGGCAGGGGCCATGGTCATCAGCCCCCGCAGGCGGGCGTGCCGCAACCCCTGAATCGCAGCAACCAGCTCACCCTGATGTTCCGCCTGGGCAGCGAACCAGTCGGCGTCGAAGCCGGAGCGGGTCGCTTCTCGGCTCACATTGACCTGCAGCAACAGGTCGGGATGCCGATCCGTGTCGTGCGCGATCGCCTCGAGACGAGCGAGCAGCCCGAGGTCGTCGACGGAGTGCAGCCAGGCGAAGGCACCGATGGCGGGCCGTGCCTTGTTGGATTGCAGGTGGCCCACGAGATGCCAATCGGCGTCTGGCGCGGCCGCGACCTTGGGGAGGGCTTCCTGGACGCGGTTCTCGCCGAAACGGCGCAGCCCCGCCTCGAGCGCCAGGCGGACGACGTCGGCGGAGAACCCCTTGGTCACCGCCACCAGCCGGAAGGCATCGGGGTCGCGACCCGAGCCCTCGGCCGCCTGGCGCAGGCGTGCCACGAGCCGCGCGTGGCGTTCACCGATCAGGTCGGAGGTCAGGGACGGCTCGTCGACCGGCAGCACGCGAATGCCCGTGGCGACGTCAAGAGCCCCGGCGTCGGCCGGGGCTCATCGGTCCATTGATCTCGCGGGTCGACAACCCGCGCATTGGCTAGTCGCTCTTGCGCCGGAGGAAGCTGGGGATGTCGAGGTCGGTGTCGCCGTACGCCGGACGGTCGGCACCCGATGAACGGACCGGAACCGCCTGCCGCTCGGTCACCCGCGACTCGCGCGACTCGGGCGCAGAATCGTTGCGGGCGAAGGGCGACGCCGGCTCCATCTGGTCCTCGAGGTTGGCGCGCTCCTGGCGTTCGCGCTCGATCTCCGCGAGGATCTCGCGGCTGCGCTCGTCGAGCGAGGTCTCGATCCCGATGGCCTGCTCGGCGGTGACCTGGCGCGCCGGCTTGGTCTTCTTGGTGCCGTCGAAGCCGGTGGCGATGACCGTGACCTTGACCTCGTCACGCATCCGGTCGTCGATCACCGTGCCGAAGATGATGTTGGCCTCCGGATCCGCGGCCTCCTTGATCACCTCGGCCGCCTCGTTGACCTCGAAGAGCCCGAGGTCGCTGCCGCCGGTGACGTTGAACAGGATGCCGCGCGCGCCCTGGATGTTGACCTCCAGCAGCGGGGACATGACGGCCGCCTTGGCGGCCTCCACGGCGCGGTTCTCGCCGGTTCCGGTCCCGATGCCCATCATGCTGCTGCCGGCGTCGCGCATGATCGTCTTCACGTCGGCGAAGTCCAGGTTGATGAGGCCGGGCACTGTGATCAGGTCGCTGATGCCCTGGACGCCCTGGCGTAGCACATCGTCGACCACGCGGAACGCGTCGAGGATCGACGTCTTCTTGTCGACGACTTCGCGGAGCCGGTCATTCGGGATGGTGATCAGGGTGTCGACCTTGTCCTTGAGCGCCTCGCTGTACTGCTCCGCCACCAGCTTGCGGCGCACGCCCTCGAAGGAGAAGGGCTTGGTGATGACGCCCACCGTCAGCGAGCCGAGGTCCTTGGCGATCTCCGCGATCACCGGGGCCGCGCCGGAGCCGGTGCCGCCGCCCATGCCAGCGGTGATGAAGATCATGTCGGCGTCCTTGAGCGCCTCGTAGATCTTCTCGCTGTCCTCCTCGGCCGCGCGCTGCCCAACTCCGGGGTCCGCTCCAGCGCCCAGGCCGCGGGTCAGCTTGTCACCGATACGGATCTTGTGGGGCGCGTCGCTCTGCAGGAGCGCCTGCGCGTCGGTGTTCACCGCGATGAACTCGACGCCCATCATCTCGGCGCGGATCATGCGGTTCACGGCGTTGCTGCCACCGCCGCCGATGCCAATGACCTTGATGAGTGCGAAGTGCTCTGCGTCCGACCGAAGCGGCATCGGATCTCTCCCTGGCAAGGCTGGTTGTGACCGGCAAAACCCGTCTCGCTTCGGGTTTGACCGATTCTACCGATCCCCCACCTCCGGCGTTGCCGATTTTTTCCACACGGTGTCGCCGAGTTATCCACACGGTCCGCACCGATGGTGGAGGAGGAGCGCCGATGTCCACAGGGGAGCGCGCCCTCCGGGGTTTGCGCCGGCCGGGCGCCGGCCGCGCGTTAGCCGGGGAAGAGGCCCCGGACCCAGTCGACGACGCGCCCCACGCCACCGGCCAGCGACGGGGTGGGGGTGAAGCCGATCGGCTCCGCGCCCAGGTGATTGGCACCCCACACCAGCAGGCCGATGGGCGTGGCGAAAGCAGGGTTCCCGAGCTGGTCCATGAGGCCGCCGACCCCCTGCGGCGCGCCGATCCGCACCGGCATCTGCAGCACCTCGCGCGCGAGCTCCGCCGCGCCGCTGAGACGCGCGCCGCCGCCGGTCAGCACTGCCCCGGCGGGCAGCATGCCGCCGTGACCGGATCGTTTCACTTCCTCGTGGATGAGCTGGTAGATCTCTCCCATGCGCGCCTCGATGACCTCGGAGAGGCGCTTGCGCTGGATGGTCTGGCCGTCCTCCTCGCCGAGCACCGCAACGTTCAGCAGCTCCTCGGGCTGGACCTCGGCGAGGTTGGCGGTGCCGTGCCGGATCTTGATCTCCTCGGCGAGGTCGAGGCTGGTGCGCAGGCCGATCGCCACGTCGTTGGTGACGTTGATGCCACCCACCGGCAGCACGGCGGAGTGGTAGATCGCGCCGTCCGCGAAGATCGCGATGTCGGTCGTGCCACCGCCGATGTCCGCCACCAGCACGCCGAGGTCCTTCTCCGTCTCGGTGAGCACCGCCTCAGCCGCGGCGATCGAGTTGATCACCAGCTCGTCGATCTGGACGTTCGCCTGGGTGATGCACTTGGAGAGGTTCTGGACCGACGTGGCCGCCCCGGCCACGATGTGCGTCTCGACCTCGAGGCGCACCGCGCTCATGCCCAGCGGGTCCTTGATCCCGTCCTGCCCGTCGACGATGAAGCCGCGCGGGATGACGTGCAGGAGCTCGCGATTGGACGGGACCTGCACCGCCTTGGCGGCGTCCGTGGCACGACCCACGTCCTCGCGGCTCACCTCTCGCTTGTGGCCGGAGACGGCGACCACGCCGCGGCTGTTCTGGCTGGTGATGTGGCTCCCGCCGACCCCGACGAAGGCGGAGCTGATCTTGTACCCGGAGAGGCGCTCGGCCTTCTCGATGCTGGTTGCGATCGAGTTCACGGTCTGGTCGATGTTGGCGACCATCCCCTTCTTCATGCCGGCGGATGGACCGATGCCGTACCCGATGATGTTGACGTCGCCGCTGCGCGCGACCTCGCCAATGAGGGTCGTGACCTTGGTCGTGCCGGCATCGATGCCGACCAGCACCGTCTCCCTGTCCAAGCTACCTCCCGGTCTCGCGCCCCGTGCGGAGCACGGGTTCGCTCGACCTTACAGGAAGTGGCGCCGGATCAAGGCGACGTTTTGGAAGATGCGCAAGCCGAAGGCGAAGAGCGCGACCAGGTACAGGTCGATCCCAAGCCGGTCGCCCACGAAGGTCAGGACGACGGCCACGAAGGCGTTGGTGATGAAGCCGGAGAGGAAGACCCGGTTGTCGTAGTGCGCGTCCAGCTCGGCGCGGATCGCACCGAGCACGGAGTCGAGGCCGGCCAGGATGCCGACCGCCGTGTAGCGCGCCAGGTCGGGGCTGACGTTGACGTTCAGCAGCAGGCCCAGCAGGATGCCGAGCGCCAGACCGGTCAGGGGAATCCACATCAGCGACGGTACCGATTGCCGAGTGATGGTGGCCCCGGAACGCGCTCAGCATGCGTCGGATCCGCCCGGGCCGTTGGCCCGCCAATATACCTTCCCCGGGTTGCGGGCATCCACCCAGGCCACGGTGCTCTCGGGATGCGCCGCGAAGAGGGTGCGCACCGCCGCCACGTGCGCGTCGATGTCGGAGGCCGTGACCGCCGACTGCTGGTCGGTTCCCGAGAGGCCAATGGCCGCCGCCCAGCTCGCGCCGCCGCGAGGAACGAGGACGTAGCCGCAGGCATCGTCGAGCCGGACCAGGAGGCCCCTGGCCTTCGACCCCAACGCCAGAGGATTGATCGCCGCCAGGCGGAGCGCCATCGAACGCTCGATGTCCGGGATCCGGTCCCCGACGAAGATGTCGAGCGCTGCGGCTCGACGGTCGTCGACCAGGGGTAGAGCGGCGAGGTTGCCCGGCATCGGCGTGGTTCGCGAGACGTGGCCGAAGACCATCCCGTCTGCCGCCACGAGGAGCCGAGCGGCGGAGGTCTGCCACACCAACGCCGCAGCCTTCTCCTGCAGCTGGACCGATAGCCCGCCCGGAAGCGTCGGCTCAACCTGCGCTGCGCGAACTCCCGGCAGGGACGCGAGCCGCCCCGCCACGGCTGCATCGTCGAGGGTCAGGAGGCTCGATCCCTTAAATGGCTCGAGGATCGCCGCCACCTGGTCGTCGGTCGTCTAGCGTGTCCCCGCCCACGCGACCGAGCCGACACGCAGCAACGGGCCGTTCACCAGCCAGAGCAGCGCTCCCACCAGCCCCGCGGCCAGCACGAGCGCGAAGAGGCGTCCGCGCTCCGGGCCTGCGCGGTGCGGCACCGTCGGCGGTCGCGGGGATGGCGCCGGCGCGCCGAGATGCCCCTCGTGCGGACGAAGGCCCCGCTCGCTTGCTCACCTCGGCTCCGTCTCGCCGGCGCTCGATGGCGTCCGCCCCTCGCGCGCGGCGTCCAGGCCCAGATCGATGAGTCGCGCGATCAGCTGGGGAAGCTCCATGCCGGCAAGCTGCGCCTGCTTGGGATACATGCTCGTGGTGGTGAACCCGGGCAGGGTGTTCATCTCGCTGATGAAGATCGCGTCCGTCGGCACCAGGAAGTCCACGCGAGCGAGGCCCGCGCAATCCACGGCGCGGTAGGCGGCCAGCGCGAGCTCCTTGAGGCGGGACGCCAAGATCGGGTCGAGGCGCGCCCGTGGGTGGACGTCCGCCAGGCCGTCGACGTACTTCGACTCGTAGTCGTACCACTCGTGATGGCTCCGAACCTCGCCCGGCTCGAAGACGACGGGGTCCTCGTTGCCAAGGACGCCGCACTCCAGCTCGCGCGCATCGGCGACGTAGCGCTCGACGATCACCTTGGTGTCATGGCGCAGCGCCTCGTCGATCGCCCCGGGCAGCTCACTCGGTTCGTGCACGAGCGTCATCCCCACGCTGCTGCCCAGGCGGGCGGGCTTGACGACGCTGCGCTCACCGATCGCTGCCACGACGTCGCGCAGCACGCGCTCGGGAGCTGCGTGCCACGACCCTCGCCGAAACCACGTGTAGTCGGTGACCGGAAGCCCATGGCCGCGCATCAGGTCCTTGAAGACCACCTTGTCCATGGCGACGGCGCTGGCCAGGACCCCGGCCCCGGTATAGGGGATGCCGGCCATCTCCAGGAAGCCCTGCAGCGTGCCGTCTTCGCCGAACGGCCCGTGTACGGCCAGGAACGCGACGTCGATGGCGTCCGCCAGCGAGCGGAGCGCCTGGCGCGGCTGGAGGGCACCGCTGCCCCTGGGAACGGCGACAGGCAGGCCGGCGGCGTTACCCTCGTCCCCTTCTCGGCCCCCTTGCGCGGACGTGTCGCGCAACCGGGCCACCTGGGCGGTCGGCGTCTCGATCCCGAGCACCTCGGCGAGGGGCGCCTCCCCAAGCTCCGCCGCGGGACCCGCCGGCAGATGCCAGCCTCCATCGCGATCGATGTAGATCAGGTACGGCTCGAAGCGCTCCCGATCGACGGCGCGCAGCACCGAGTCCGCGGAGCTGACGCTCACCTCGTGCTCGGCGGAGCGGCCGCCGGCGAAGACTCCCACGCGCAGCCGGCCCCTGGCGGAGCTGGTGCCCGGACGGCGCTCGTCGCCGCTCACCGGGCCCCCTCTCCGTCCCATGCGCCCACGAACTCGATCTCGTAGGCCAGGGTGACGCCGAAATGTGCCGCGACGGTCTCCCTGACATGGTCGCCCAGCGCACGGACGTCCGCGGCCTGGGCAGAGCGGTCGGTGACGATGAAGTTGGCGTGGAGGGTGCTGACCGCCGCGCTGCCGACCCGAAATCCCTTGAGCCCGGCCGCCTCGATGAGGCGCCCGGCGTGGTCGCCGGGAGGGTTGCGGAACACGCTCCCCGCGTTCTGGTCGGCGAGCGGTTGCGTCGCGCGGCGCTGCGCCTGGTGCTCGCTAACACGTCGGGCAATCTGCTCGCGGTCACCGTGGTGCAGCGCGAGCGAGGCGGAGAGGATCACCTCCGGCGCGTGCTTGAACCTCGATTCCCGGTACGCGAACGCGCATTCGTTGCCGGCCAGGCTGCGTTCCGTATCGGCTGCGGAATCCCAGACCTCGACTGCGGTGATCACGTCGCGCATCTCTCCCTCGTGGGCGCCTGCATTGGCCCATACGGCGCCGCCGAGCGTGCCCGGGATGCTGATGCCGAACTCGAGACCCGTCAGGCCGTCGCTGATGCAGCGCTTGACGAGCATGGCCATCGCGGCACCTCCGTCCGCGCGCAGCGCCTCGCCCTCGACGCTCACCGCGCGGGCGCGGTTGCGGATGACCAGGCCTCGGATCCCGGCGTCGGCGACGACCAGGTCCGAGCCATTGCCCAGGACGAACCACGGCACGCCGCTGGCGCGCGACAGTCGAAGCGCCCGGACCAGCGACTCGCGGGTGCGCGCGAGCACGAGGCGATCCGCCGGGCCGCCGACACGGAGGGTGGTGAGTGGCGCGAGCGGCACGTCCTGCTCGAGTACCAGGCCCTCCTTGGCGGCCAGCGCATCGAGCCGCTCCAGCCGGGCGCCATGCGTGGAGATCGGCTTCGCGGCGGTCATGCCGCCGCCTCATCCGCGAGCGAGGGCAGGGGACGCCCGTCGGCCAGGGCGAGCAGCTCCTTGGCGATGACCCGCGCGGCATCCGGACGACCCAGCCTGTGCGCTGCCTCCGCCATCGGCTCCCGCATCGCGTCGTCGCGAAGCCGCTCCGCCTCCGAAGCCAGCCGATCTGCGGAGAGCTCCTGGTCCGCGATCACCAGCGCGGCGCCATGGTCGCCCAGCCAGGCGGCGTTGGCGCGCTGGTGGGACCCGGCATGAGGGTACGGGACGAGGATCGAAGCGACCCCCACCGCCGAAACCTCCGCGCACGTCGACGAGCCGGCCCGGCCCACGACCAGGTCGGCGGCAACCAGGGCGTCTGCCATCCCATCGGTCAGGAACTGCTGCGGCTGGTAGCGCTCGGCGAGGGACGCGGGCAGCTGCTCCCTGGCCACCAGCGCGGCGCCCATGCCGGACTCGCCGGTCACGTGCAGCAGGCGCCATCGGTCCAGGAGCCGGTTGAGCGACCCGAAGACGGCGGAGTTCAGCGTGGTCACCGCCTGGGACCCGCCGAAGACCAGCAGCAGCCGGTCATCCGGCGCGATGCCGAATCGCTCGCGGGCCGCTTCTCGTGCGATCCCCCCGAACGAGCGGATGGGCGTTCCCGACACGAATGACCGGCCCGGAAAGGCGTCGAGGGTCGGCGGAAACGAGACAGCGATGCGGGTCGCGACGCGGGCCACCGCGCGGGTCGATCGGCCCGGGATCACGTTCCCCTCCCAGACCAGGGTCGGGATCCCGCGCGCGCGCGCCGCGAGCGTCAACGGCAAGGCCAGGTAGCCACCGGTGGTGAAGATCGCGGCGGGCCGCCGCCGACCCAGCAGCCACCAGGCCTGCGGCACGCTGAGGCCCACCCGCATCGGGTCGAGCACCAGGTGCACGTCGCGGGCTGCGGTGCGCAGCGAGCGAACGAGGAGCTGGTCGTAGGGCAGGTCACCCCTCGCACCGACCAGCCTCCCCTCGAGGCCGCGAGCGCCGCCGAGGTAGCTCAGCTCAAGATCTGGCCGCGCGTCGCGCAGCGCCTGCACGACGGCCAGCGCGGGGTAGATGTGCCCGCCTGTCCCGCCGCCCGACACCAAACACCGCATGGAGCAATGATCCTGTCTGGGTGGTCTCGCGGCTGATGGAGAGCAGAATGCCCACCGCCACGAGGTTGATGGTCAACGCCGAGCCGCCATAGCTGATGAACGGCAGCGGGATGCCGGTGACCGGCGCCAGGGCGGTCACCACCGCCATGTTGATGAAGGCCTGCACCACCAGCCAGGTGGTGATCCCGCAGGCGAGCAGCCCGGAGAAGGTGTCTGGCGCGTTGATCGCGATCCGGTAGCCCTGGTAGGCGATCACCAGGAAGAGCGCGACCACGATCAGGGTGCCGACCAGCCCCCACTCCTCCCCGATGATCGCGAAGATGAAGTCGGTCGATGGCGCGGGAAGGTACAGGAACTTCTGCCGGCTGGCGCCCAGGCCAAGGCCCGTGATCCCACCCAGCGCCAGGGCCATCAGCGACTGGATGGCGTTGTACCCGGTGTGCAGGGGATCGCGGAACGGATCGAGGAAGCTCTGCACGCGCTGCAGCTGGTAGGGCGTGGCGGTGATCATCGCCGCGGTTCCCGCCACGACCGCCGTACCGATCGCGCCCAGGTACACGAGGTTGGCTCCTGCCATGAAGAAGACGGCCAGCGTGGCGGCCGCGTACACGCCCGCGGTGCCAAGGTCCGGCTCGAGGGCGATCAGGACGAATCCGGGGGCGACGAGCAGGGCGAAGGGGACGAGCCCGTTCCAGAACGTGCGCGCCGCCGTTCCGCGCCGGTCGAGCCAGTGCGCGAGGTAGAGCACCACGGCCAGCTTCGCCAGCTCGGCAGGCTGGAAGCCGATCCCCGGCAGCTGGATCCAGCGGCGCGAGCCGGCGACCTCGGTGCCGATCCCGGGGACGAGCACGAGAGCAAGCAGCGCCATGGTCCCCAGGTAGGCCGGAATGGACAGGTAGCGCAGCCACCGAAAGTCCATCCGGCTGGCGATGAACATGGCGCTCAGGCCGATCCCCGCCCAGATCAGCTGCTGCATCCCGTAGGTGGCGGGGTCGTCGTTGGAGAAGTACGCCCGGACCGATGACGCCGAGTAGACCATCACCACGCCCGCGGCCACCAGACCGATGACCGCGACCATGAGCGGATAGGCCGGTTGGTGCCGCCGGGCGTCGTCTTCGCCAGCCGCCGCACCGCTTCCCGGTAGGCGTCGCCGCGCGCCGCGTAGTCGGTGAACATGTCGAAGCTCGCGGCAGCCGGCGAGAGGACGACCACATCGCCCGGTTCGGCGACCTGGGCGGCCAGTTCCACGGCCCCGTCCATCGCTGCGGCTCGGCGCACCGGGATCCGGCCGCCGATCAGCCGCTCGAGCTCACCCGCCGTCTCCCCGATCAGAATCGCCATGCGGCTGTAAGTCGCCACCGCGTCGGCGAAGGCCGCGTAGTCGAGCCCCTTTCCCTGGCCACCAGCAATGAGCACGACCGGGGCGGGGGCGAACGCCTCCAGGGCCGCGATGGCAGCCGCGGGGATCGTCGCCTGTGAATCGTTGATCCAGCGGACCCCGTTGCGCTCGGCGATCGTCTCGAGGCGGTGGGGAACGCCGCGGAAGCCCCGGATTCCGTGGGCGATCGCGGCTGGCGTCGCGCCCGCGAGTCGCGCCCCGAGAGCCGCCGCCAGGACATCTCGGCGCATGTGCGCGCCCGGCAGAGGCACCTCCGGGACCGCGAGGAGTGACGCGCCCAGCAGGACCAGCTCCCCGCCAGCTTCGGTGGCGTCGAGGGGACGCGCACCGTCGCCGGGCTCCAGGCCGTACCAGTGCAGCTCGCCGGAGAGGCGGGCACCCAGCTCGCGGCAGCCCGGATCGTCGGCGTCGAGGACCACCGCTCCGCCGCGCTCGAGGGTGAGCTCCGCGAGACGGGCCTTCACCGCACGGTAGGCCTCGAGGCTGCCGTGCCGGTCGAGATGGTCGGCGAGGATATTCGTGTAGACCGCGACGTCGGCGCCGCGGGAGATGGTCGGCAGCTGCAGCTCGGAGAGCTCGAGGACGGCCCATGTCCCGGCGTCCAGCTCCGCGCTCCGCTCGACGAGCGGCTCCCCGATGTTGCCGCCGACGACGTGGGGGATCGCTGCCGCGGAGAGGATCTCGCCGAGCAGTGCGGTCGTCGTGGTCTTGCCCTTGGTACCGGTGACGGCCAGGACGCGCGCCTCGGTGAGACGCAGGAAGAGCTCGACCTCGCTGACCAGCTCGACGCCCCGCTCCTCGGCCAGATGGAGCGCGTCGCGCAGCCATGGCTCGGTCGTTGGAAAACGTGGCGAGATCGACGGACTGGTGACGAGCAGGTCGGCCGCCTCGATCAGCTCTCGAGCGACTGCCTCCGACACGCCCAGCGCCAGCTCGATCGGTCGCTCGCCGAGGGAACGCGCCGTGTCGGCGAGGGCGTCCCCGCCGCGCCGGTCGTATGCGGTGACCACCGCACCCGCATCGGAAAGGAAGCGGGCCGCCGCCACACCCGAGCGCGCGAGGCCCAGGACCAGCGCCTGGCGGCCATGCAGGTCGGCACGCGTTCGGATGGGGTGAGGGGCCGTCATCATCGGTCCAGCTAGAGCCCGTTCACGCTCGCCAGGAAGAGGCTGAAGCCGACCAGGCCGGCGAGCGCCGCGACGATCCAGAAGCGGACCGTGATCTTCTCCTCCGCCCAGCCGATCAGCTCGAAGTGGTGCTGCAGCGGCGCCATGCGGAAGATGCGCTGGCCCCGCAGCCTGAAGGAGCCGACCTGCAGGACCACCGACAGGGTGACCGCCACGAAGACGGCGCCGATCACCACCAGCAGCAGCACCTGGCCGGAGATCGTCGCGACCACCGCCAGGGTCGCGCCCAGGCTGAGCGCCCCGGCATCGCCCATGAACAGCTGGGCCGGGTGCACGTTGAACCACAGGAATCCCATCAGCGCCCCGATGATCAACGCGCAGAAGACCGCCAGGTTCGGCTGCGAATGCGTGTGCAGCTCGGGAATCGCCACCAGCGCGATCAGCAGGTAGGCCACGTAGCTAAAGATCAGGACGCCTCCCGCGAGCCCGTCGAGGCCGTCGGTCAGGTTCACGCCGTTGCTGGTCGCGACGATGACGAAGGCAATGAACAGGATGAAGAGCAGCGGGCTGATGGGCACCGCGCCCACGAGTGGCACGTTGATGGCGTTGATCTCGAAGTGGCGCTGGATGTACCACGCCGCCAGCAGGGCGACCACCGTCTGCCAGACGAGCTTGAAGCGGCCTCGCATCCCGAGACCGGTCTGGGCGTTGACGTAGTCGTCGATGGCACCCAGGATCCCTACCCCCACCAGCGTCAGCATGGGCGTCAACGTGCTCACATCCTCGATGCGCATGGCCATCGCCAGGAACATGACCACGACCACCAGGAGCATGCCGCCCATGGTTGGCGTCCCAGCCTTGGTGACGTGGCCTGCAGGGCCCTCCACGCGGATCCGCTTGCCGAATCCGAGGCGCTGCAACAGGCCGATGTAGACGGGGCCGAGCGCCACCACGCCCCCGAACGCCAGCACCAGGGCGAGCAGGATCGTCAGCATCCCCCGCCTCCCCCGCCTCCGCCCGGGACCGATGGCGCCACCCCGGCGATCGCGTCGACGAGCCGGTCCAGCTCCACGCCACGCGAGCCCTTCACCAGGAGCAGGTCGCCGACGCCCGGCGCCAGCTCGCGGTCGACGACCGCGGCCGCCTGGTCGGCGTCGTCCGCAGTCAGGACTCGATGCAGGCCGGCCGCGCTCGCGCCTTCCGCCATCCAACGCGCACGCGGCCCAACCGCCAGCAGGGCGTCGAGGTGCTCCGCGGCGGCCGCGCCGACCTCGCGGTGCAGGCGTTCCTCGTCTGGTCCGAGCTCCAGCATGTCGCCAAGCACCGCGATCCGGCGGCGGCCCGCAGCAACCGGTGTCTCCGCCAGGAATTCGAGCGCGGCGCGGACGCTGACCGGCGAGGCGTTGTACGTATCGTCGACGAGCGTCGCACCGCTCGCGGACTCGAGGATCGCCATGCGGTGCGACGCGCCGCTGCCTGCGGCCAGCGCCGCCGCGACCTCATCGAGCGGCAGGTCGAAGCGGTGCGCCACCGCGGCGGCGGCGAGCGCGTGCGGCACCAGGTGCCGGCCCGGGGTGCCGCTGTGCACGTGGCGCTCGCCCCAAGGCGTGGTGAGCAGGAACTCGGTCCCGTCAACGCCACGGCTGGTCACGTCGGTGGCGCGCACGTCGGCTTCAGTCCCGAGACCAAAGGTGCAGACCTGCGCACTCGTGACGGCACGCATGGCGGCGACGCGCGGATCGTCGGCGTTCAGGACGGCCAGGCCATCGGCGGGCAGCGCGGCGGGCAGCTCCGACTTGGCCTGTGCGATGCGCTCGATGCTCCCGGCGCGTTCGAGGTGCGTGGGATGCACGGCCAGCACGACACCGACCTCCGGGCGTGCGATCTCCGCGAGGCGGGCGATCTCACCGACGGTGTACATGCTCATCTCCAGCACGGCCACCTCGTCGGAGGCTTCCAGGTTGAGGAGGGTCATTGGCAGACCTGACTCCGAGTTGAGGTTCCCCTCGTTGCGGAGGACGCGAAAGCCGCGCGAGAGGACGTCCGCGACGGTCTCCTTGGCGAGCGTCTTGCCGGTCGAACCGGTGACGCCCACCACGCGAACCGGGAAGCGCGACCGCCACCATGCGGCGAGGTCCTGGAGGGCGAACAGCGGATCGGCGACCTGCACCAGGAAGCCGCCCGATTCGGAGGGAAGCGGAATCGGATGCGCGACCAGCGCCCCCACCGCTCCGGCCCGAAACGCCGCCGGGACATAGCTGTGGCCGTCCTGGCGCTCGCCGGCCAGCGCGACGAAGAGGGAGCCCGGCAGGATCCTCCGTGAGTCGACGCTGGCGCCCGCGAAATCGTGGACAGCGGTCGGGGCGACGAGACGGCCGTTGGTGACGGCCACCAGGTCCTCGATACGGATCGACGGAGGCACGCGACACCCTGCGGAAATACGCCGGGGAGTCTACTCGGATCACCGCGACGCGACCGGAGCCGTCCGGCGGTCGGGCGGGATGGCAAGGTAGTCCAGGATCTGGGGGGCCAGCAGGTGGAAGACCGCCTCCGGACGCTGGCTCATGGCGTAGTGGCCCCAGGTAGCGGGGCGATGGAGCAGGATGAGGGTGACCAGCTGCGGACGGCTCGCCGGGTAGACGCCAATGAACGACGAGTCGATCCAGCCGGGGATGTACTGGTTGCGGGTCACAAGCTTGCCGCTCGCGTCGCGGACCTTCACCGGCCCGGCAATCTCCGCGGTCCCGGTCTTGCCGGCGATCTGGTAACCCGGAACGCTGGCACCCCTCGCGATTCCGCCGTCGATGGCCCCGAGCAGCAGCTTCATCACCGTGGCCGAGGTCTCCGGCCGCATCACCCGCTCGCCGGTGGGGAGCGTTGTGGAGTGGTACGTGCCTGATCCGTCGGTCCATCCCGCGATGACGTGCGGGGTCACCATGGTCCCTCCGTTGGCGATCGCGGCGTATCCCGCCACCAGCTGGACGGCCGTGACGGTGAGCCCCTGGCCGAAGGCGTTCTGGGCGGTGGTCAGGGCGCCGGAGGCGTTGGGGCTGCGTGGATCCCAGACCGTCCCTGCCACCTCGCCCGCGATGTCAATGTCCGTCGGCTGACCGAACCCGAAGCGCCGGAACGCCTGGTAGAGGCGTTCCCCACCCATCTTGAGCCCGATCTTGGCCGCCCCGTTGTTGTTCGACAGCTGGAGGACCTGCTGCGCGGTGATCGCTCCGTGCCCCCAGGGATGCTCGTAACGGTCAGCGTTCTGGATGCGCACCCCGGCGATCGTCAGGTTGTTGCCGTCGACCACCTTGGTCGAGGTTGTGATCGCCCCCGCGTCGAGCGCGGCGGCGATGGTGAAGGCCTTCATGACCGAACCGGGCTCGTACGGGCGGGCGACCGCGGGGTTGTCGTAGAGCGCCGGGTTGGTGGCCGCGTATCGGTTGGCGTCGTAGGTCGGAAAAGTCGCCATGGCCAGGATCGCGCCGGTGTGGACGTCCATCACGATGCCGGTCGCCCCGCGGGCGTGGTTGCGGGTGTACGTGTCGAAGAGCTGCGCCTCGAGGATGTGCTGAAGGCCAGAGTCGATGGTGAGCGTCAGGTCCGAGCCGTTGACGGGCTGCTTCGCGATCTGCACCGAGTCGGCGATCTGGCGGCCGGCGATGTCCTCCTCGGCGACGACGTGGCCTGGCGATCCCGCCAGCCGCGCGTTCTCTGCGCCTTCGACCCCGTACTGGCCGGTGCCGTCCACGTTCACGTACCCGATCAGCTGTGCGGCGAGGGTCGAGCCAGGGGCTGCCCCAGCGGTCGGGTACACGCGCCGCGTTTCCGGTAGAAGCCCGACGCC